>JAFAKZ010000268.1 GCA_019234745.1 Burkholderiales bacterium | reverse complement strand
TTCAAGCGGCGATTCGACACCATCCAGTTGCTGCCCGTCGTGGCTTCCGTCGAGGTCGCCGTGAAGGTGCGGCTCGCACGCACGGCGCGGATATCCGGTAGGGCGCACTCCACCGTTGGGCCGGCGTCGAAGATGTCCACGTAGCCGTTGTAGCGAAAGCCCTCGGCCTCCAGCATGGAACGGGCCGGACGCGTACCGTCGTGCACTTCGCCGATCACGGCACGCGCCGCTTCGCTCAGGAAGGTGGTATAGACCGGATGCTGCGGCATCAACTCGGCGATAAAGGACTTCTGGCCGATGCCCGTCAGGTAGTCGGCCTGCGAGAAGTCCATCTTGAAGAAGTGGCGACCCAGGCTCTCCCAGAACGGCGAGGCGCCCTGCTCGTCCGACACGCCGCGCAGTTCCGCAATCACACGCGGGTTGAAGCGCGCGGGGAACTCGGCCATGAACAGGAAGCGGCTCTTCGAGAGCAGGCTGCCGTTGTTGTCGCGGCGCCATTCCGGGTGCAGGAACAGGGAGCAAAGCTCGGCCGAGCCGGTCAGGTCGTTGCACAGGAACAGTGTATCGAGCTTGCGGTAGACGCCGATCTCGGTCGACGCGCGCACCGATACACCGGTGCGGTAGTTGTACCAGGGCTCGTTCAAACCGACGGCACCTTCGATGCCGCAGATGCCCACGACCTTGCCCGTGTTCGTGTCTTCCATGGCAAAGACGAAGCTCGAATCAGCGGTCTCCGGCGCAGCATCGGCCGGTGCGGATTGCGCGGCAACGGACGCCGCAATGCGGCGCGACAGGCGCTCTTCATTGGCCGGCAGCGTGGTCACACCTACGCCCACACTGGCGGCAAGCTGCATGAGCGCAGACAAATCATCGTGACGGATGGAGCGGACTAGGATCATATTTATTATTGTCCTGGATCAGAGTGGCGAAACGCGTACGACATCGCCTACAGCAAGGCCTAAGGCCTCACGTACGGCTGGCGCCAGCGCAATGCCATGGTCCGTCACGTCCGCTTCAGCGACGGTCGCGCGGAAGTCGTCCAAGCGTGTCGTCGATACCAGCCAGGCCGCGCCACCCACGCTGCCTTCCATGACCTTGGCCAAGCAGCTCTGCGCAATGGTGCGGATACCGCGCGTTGCGGCGTGCAACGTTGGGCCGCCATCGAAGATGTCGATATAGTTCTCCGTCTCGAAACCTTCACGCGTCAGCACGTCGAAGGGCACCGCAGAATCGGGACCGACCTCGCCCATCACGGCCTGCGCTTCGTCGCTCAGGAGCGGCACGTAGAGCGGGTGCTGCGGCATCATTTCCGCGATGAACTTGCGTCCCTTCACGCCACAGTAGTATTCGGCGTCCTGGTAGTCGATGCCGAAGAAGATGCGGCCCACGGAATCCCAGAACGGGCTGGAGCCGTCTGCTCGCGTACTGCCCAACATCTCCGACACCACGCCGTCGGCGAAGCGCTCGGGCCACTGGGCGATGAACATGAGGCGCGCGCGCGACAGCAGGTCGGAACCACGCGTAAAGCGCAGCGATGGTTGCACGTAGAACGACGTAAGCAGCGTGTTGCCCGTCAGGTCGTGGCACAGCGATAGCGCGTGAATCTTGCTGTGGATGCCCAAGCCTGGCGCCGCATGAATCAGCGTCTCGTTGCGGTAGCTATAGAACGGCTCATTGAAGCCGGCGGAGGCGACGATGCCCGATACGCCGACCAGCGTATCGGCGATCTTGTCTTCCAACACGAAGAAATAGCTCTCCTCGCCGTAGTACGACACATCGGCCGCGATCGAATCGATGGACGCCTGCACCTTGCTGGCAAGCGTGTCCTGGTCGACCGGCAGCGAGGTTACGCCCACCGGGCTTTCCGACGCCAGTCGTTCGATGGCCGGCAGATCGCTCTGGCGGGCGGGGCGGAATACGAGCACCGTCTATCCTCTCGTCAGGCGCTGGTCACAGCGCGGACAGCACGCTCGAAGCGGGCCATGCCTTCGTCGATATCGGCGTCTTCGATGATCAGGCTGGGAGCGAAGCGGACCACATCCGGGCCAGCCTGCAGAACAATCACGCCTTCCTTGGCAGCCGCCGTCATGAAGTCCTTGGCGCGGCCCTTGTACTTGTCGGCCAGCACGGCACCGATCAGGAGGCCCATGCCGCGTACCGTTTCAAACACGCCGGTGGACGCGTTGATTGCGTCGAGCTTGGTCAGGAACTTGTCGTGCTTGGTACGGACGCCCGCGAGCGTAGCAGGCGTATTGACCACGTCGAGCACGGCGCTGGCCACGGCACAGGCCAGCGGATTGCCGCCGTAGGTCGAGCCGTGTGTGCCCGGCGCGAAATGCTTGGCGATGGCTTCGGTCGTCAACATCGCGCCAATGGGGAAGCCGCCACCCAGCGACTTGGCCGAAGTCAGGATATCGGGCGTCACACCGTATTCCATATAGGCGTAGAGCGAGCCGGTGCGGCCGACGCCCGTCTGTACTTCGTCGAGCACCATCAGGGCATTGTGCTTGTTGCACAGCTCGCGCACGCCTTGCAGGTATTCGCGCGAGGCGGGCAGCACGCCGCCTTCGCCCTGGATGGGCTCGACCACCACGGCAGCCGTCTTGTCGCTGATCGCAGCGCGCAACGCGTCGAGGTCGTTGTAGGCGATGTGCGTCACACCGGCCGGGCGCGGGCCGAAGCCGTCGGAATACTTGGGCTGACCGCCCACGGTCACCGTAAAGAAGGTGCGGCCGTGGAAGGAATTCGTGGTCGAGATGATCTCGAACTTATCGGCGCCACCCGTTTCGATGGCCCAACGGCGCGCCAGCTTGAAGGCCGCTTCGTTCGCTTCGGCACCGGAATTGCAGAAGAACACGCGGTCGGCAAAAGTCGCGTCGACCAGCTTGTGCGCCAGTTGCAGGGCCGGCTCATTGGTCAGCGAGTTGGAAACATGCCAGACCTTCTGCGCTTGTTCGGTGAGCGCCTTCACCAATGCTGGATGGGCATGACCCAGGGCGTTCACGGCGATACCGCCGCCAAAGTCGACGTACTCGCGGCCAGACTGGTCCCACACGCGTGAGCCTTGACCGCGGACGGGAATGTAATCGGCAGGGGCGTAGTTGGGCACCATGACTTGATCGAAGTCGGCGCGATTGACGGTCTGGCTCATGCTGGGGTCCTTTGGATTTTGGATTGAATCCGTGATTGCATTCTAGGGAAGTACAGGCGCGTTGGAATCCGCGATTGCGACATTTAGTTTTCGACGGTGCCGCGAATCAGGGTTCATCGCGCAAGGTGCTACGCTGACGATCGTCGCGTGGTGTTACACCAAAATGATTCCGGTAGGCGCTGGAAAAGTGCGGGCCGCTGGAGAAGCCGCACGACAGCCCGATCTGGATGATGGACTTCGAGCTCTGGCGTAGCATCTGACGGGCTCGGTTCAGCCTTAGTTCCAGATAATACTGCGACGGCACGCGGTCCAGGTGCTGCTTGAATAGGCGCTCCAGCTGGCGGCGCGATACGCAGACGTGCTGGGCGATCTCGTCTGTGGTCAGCGGCTCTTCCAGGTTTGCTTCCATCAGCGTGACGGCCTGCACCAGCTTAGGCTGGGTGCCGCCGGGACGATTGCGCAGGGGGATACGTTGTTTGTCGTCGCGGCCGCGCAGGCGGTCCAGTAGCAGACGCTCGGCCACAGTGGTTGCCAGCTCTGCGCCCAGGTCTTTCGATACCAGATTCAGGAACAAGTCGACTACCGACGTACCGCCACCACAGGTAGCTCGGTCGCGGTCGCACTCGAACAAGCCGGACGTGGCGATGACCTGTGGATGGCGCTCCGTGAACGTTTCCAGCATCGACCAATGCACAGTAGCGCGGCAGCCATTGAGCAGGCCGGCCGCGGCGAGCCAGAACGCCCCAGCCCTGATGCCGCCGATGACTGTCCGCTGGCGCGCAAGCGCGGCAATGGCAGTGACAGCGTCGTCCTGCATGGTCAGGACCTTGGGCGGCCCGCCAGCTGCAACCAGGATCAAGCCGGCGCCGGATGCCAACTCAAGCGTGCCATCAACCGGAACCTGCCTTCCCTGTGCGCTGGCGACAGGCAAGCCATCCATCGAGCAAACCTGCAAGCGCCAGCAGATGCGCTCCGCAACCTCGTTGACTTCACTGACGCAGTCCGCCAGGAGCCCGACCTCACCCAAGGAGAAACCTGGCAGCAGCAATATGACCAGGGTCGAGGTCGAAGGGGCATCGGTGGATTCAAACATCGCCAGGGTGAAGCTACGCCTTACTTGAGATTACCCGACAGAAACTGGCGCAGGCGCTCGCTCGTCGGGTTGGCCAGCACCTCGCGCGGATTGCCCTGCTCCTCGATCACACCTTGGTGTAGGAAGATCACGTGGTTCGACACCTCGCGGGCAAAAGCCATTTCGTGCGTCACGACCACCATGGTGCGCCCTTCTTCGGCCAAGGCGCGCATCACGCGCAGCACCTCACCGACCAGCTCAGGATCGAGCGCCGACGTCGGTTCGTCGAACAGCATCACTTCGGGCTCGACAGCCAGGGCGCGGGCAATGGCCACGCGCTGCTGCTGGCCGCCGGACATATGGGCGGGGTACTTATCCTCGACGCCCTTCAAGCCAACCTGCTCCAGGTACTTGCGGGCGCGGGCGATCGCCTCGTCCTTGGCCACCCCCAGCACGTGCACGGGCGCCTCGATGATATTTTCCAGCACCGTCATATGCGCCCATAGATTGAAGTGCTGGAACACCATGGCCAGCTTGGCGCGCATCTTTTGCAGCTGCTTGCTGTCGGCCGCCTTCATGGCGCCATTTTTTTGCGTTGAAAGTTTCAGCTCCTCGCCCGTCACCACGATGCGGCCGGCATTGGGCTGTTCCAACATATTGATGCAACGGAGAAAGGTACTCTTGCCCGAGCCGCTCGACCCGATGATGCTAATGACGTCGCCGGCATTGGCCGTCAAGGACACACCCTTGAGCACTTCGTGCGTGCCATATCGCTTGACCAGGCCTTCTACGTGAAGCTTGCTACTCACTATTGCTGTCTCCGATGCTTGTCGTTGCTGATGTCGAGCAATGCAAAAAATCGTGCGAATACTAGGCGCCCAGCAGGTTGCCGGTACGGAAGGCGACCTTACCAGCCACCTTGCCCAGATCCAGTCCGCGCGTGGCGTAGCGCCGGTTGGCGCGGGCAAACAGGCGGCCCTCAACCGTTGCTTTCACCTCGGTAACCTTGTCCGTCATCGGGTCGATGATTTCAGCTACGACCTCGCCCGCCTGGATGTGCTCGCCCAGGCGCTTGAGATAGGCGATCACGCCCGCACACGGTGCGCGCAGCGTCTCGGAACCGGCCAGCGGCGTGGGTTCGCAGCAGGCTTCCGGGATCGCGGGCACCGCGCCCGCCAGCACGCCGCGGTGCTGCAGGAAGGCATATAGATTGGCTGCATCGCGCAAGGCAGACTCGTGACCCACGTCGGTCTTGCCGCGCAGCTCCACCGTTGCCGTCAGGCAAGCCAGCGGGATGGGATACTGCGGACCGAAGCGTTCCGCCAGCTGCCACCACACGCCGCTCAGCGCCTCGTCGAACGAGGCCGCGCCCGAGCCACGCGCCAGCAGCACCGTCTCGGCGCCCAGGTAGCGATACATGGGCGTGGCCTGCTCAAGATATGGCGCCTCTGTATAGATGTGCAGCAGCGCTTCATTGTCGCAGTGCAGGTCGAGTGCCACGTCCGCATCGACCGCCAGGCGCAACAAGGTGCGGCGCAGCGAATCCAGCTCCGTCAGCACCGGCTGGTGCGCTACGACGTCGACCATGGCCGTACGTATTACGCGTTTGTTCGCCTCGGCATCCGCACCCAGCTTGGTTGCAATACCGTCCGCAATCGCAGCAAAGAAATCCGGATAGCGCCGGTTGAAATTCTCGCCGCTGTTCAGATCAAAGCGGCCGAACTGGTCGTGCATCACCGTCTGCGCCAGGCCGATCGGATTGGCGACGGGGACGATCACCACTTCGCCCAATACCTCACCGCGCACCTCGGCCTGCGCCAGCAAGTGCTTGAGATGATGCAGGACCAGCATGCCGGGCAGTTCGTCCGCATGCAGACTGGCCTGCAGGTAGACCTTCTGGCCACGGCCGGCCTCGCCAAAGTGGAAACTGAGCAGTTCGCGTTGCGTGCCCAGACTGGGGCTCAGGAGCGGATGACGTTCGATGCGCATGGCAGGTCCTGGCAAGTCCAATCAATGCTTGCGCGGCTGCAAGTGTGCCAGCCAACGTGCTTCGGCGCGGCGGAACAGCCACACAAGGATGAAGGTGATCGACAAGTATATGAGCGCCGCCGTGCCATAGGCATCGAAAGTCTTGTAAGTGGCCGAATTGGCGTCGCGCGCTACCTTGAGAATATCGGGCACGGTAGCCGTAAAG
>JAFAKZ010000466.1 GCA_019234745.1 Burkholderiales bacterium | reverse complement strand
CTTCACCGGCTCGCCCATCACGGCATCGGAGAACATGACCACGCTATCGCCGATCTGGACACGCGCATGCATGATCAACTTATCGCTGCCGGGCGGGTTGTTGCCTGGCTCAGGCGAATCGCTGTAGCGCATCAGCATATGCGTCTGGGAGCCCAGCGCATCGTGGTAGAAATTCAGTGCGTCTTCGCAATTGCCGTTGAAGAACACATAGGGATTGACTTGCATACTTGCCTCCTCCGTTGAATATTCCAGCGTTGGGTCGTCCATAATATGCCTTCTACTAACCGCCGTGCATGACAGTTCAGTAACGGTCGCATATCCCATCACAAGACAGTCGAAGCAAATCATTGGTCACAACTTGTAATTGATGCCAAGGTGATGAAGCCCTATGACCCGCCAGGAGTAAAGCATGGCAAGCGCCGCACGGATCACGCCAGCCTTCTTTGATTTTCTCACTGAGCTGAAGGCAAACAATAACCGCGAGTGGTTCCAAGCCAACAAGGCGCGCTACGAGGGTGACGTGCGCGACCCTTTCCTGCATTTGTTGTCGGAGCTCGCCAGCCGTATCAAGGAGGTCGACCCAGCCGTAATCGTGGACCCGCGCCCCGTGGGCGGCTCCATGATGCGCATCCACCGCGACATCCGCTTTTCCAAGGACAAGAGCCCGTACAAGACGGGCGTGGCGGCCCATTTCGGGCGCGACAGCAAATTGGGGACGGCGGCCGCCTACTACATCCACCTGGCGCCGGGCGAATCCATGCTGGGCGCGGGCATCTGGCGGCCGGAAGCGCCGCTGCTAGGCAAGATCCGCGACGCCATCGCGGCCGACCCTGATGCCTGGCACAAGGCCGTGAGCGGCAAGCAGTTCGGCAGCGCCTGCGGCCTGATCGGCGAATCGCTGCAGAAGGCGCCCAGGGGTTATGACCCGGCGCACCCCGCCATCGAGGACATCAAGCGCAAGGACTTCGCGATCAGCGTGGCTTTCGACGACAAGGAGGTGTGCAGCGCACGCTTTCTGGACGACATGATCGCCGCCTTCAAGTCCAGCACGCCGCTGATCGACTTCCTGAACAAGGCGCTAGCCAAATAAGAAAACAGGCAAGCGGTTTGACCCGCTTGCCTGCTCTATACAACTCTCGTACGACTGACTACCAGACGCGCACGCGCTTGCTCGGCTCCAGGTAGAGCGCATCGCCCGGCTTGACGTCGAACAGGCTGTACCAGGCATCCAGGTTGCGCACGGTCGCCACGCGGTACTGCGCGGGGGCGTGGCCATCCGTCTTGATCTGCTGGCGCTCGGCCTCTTCGCGGCGCTTGCTGCGCCAGGATTGGGCAAAGGCGATGAAGAACTGCTGGTCGTCCGTATAGCCCTGGCTGACGCCAGCGGGCTTGCCCTGCTGCGCTTCGTGGTAGGCATCGAAAGCCACGGTGAGGCCGGCCAGGTCGGCGATATTCTCACTCAGCGTCTGCTGGCCGTTCACGGCCAGGTCCGGGTAGGGCTTGTAGGCGGAGAACTGGGCGGCCAGCGCGGCCGACGATGCCTGGAAGTGCTTGAGGTCGGCCGGTGTCCACCAATTGCGCAGGCGGCCTTCGGCGTCGAACTGGGCACCCTGGTCGTCGAAGCTGTGGCTGATCTCGTGGCCGATGACGGCACCGATGGCACCGTAGTTGATGGCATCCGGCGCAGCGGGGTCGAAGTACGGCGGCTGCAGGATGGCGGCGGGGAAGTTCAGCGCATTCTGCAACGGCATGTTCACGGCGTTCACCGTCTGCGGCGACATACACCATTCCTTGCGGTCCACCGGCTTGCCCAGCTTGGCGATGGCACGCTCGTACTCGTACAACTCGGCGCGCTGGGCATTGCCCACCGCGTCGGTCGCCGAGACCTTGAGCGAGGCATAGTCACGCCAGCTTTCCGGGTAGCCCACGCCCACGTACAGGGTCTTCAGCTTGGCCTGCGCTTGGACCTTGGTCTCGGGCGCCATCCAGTCGAGCTTGTCGATACGGTGCGAGAAGGCAGTAACGATGTTCGCCACCATGGCCTGGGCGCGCGCCTTGGCTTCCGCATTGAAGTACTTGGCCGAGTAAAGCTGGCCTACCGCATCGGGCAGCGCCGTACTGGTCGCCTCAACGGCGCGCTTCCAGCGTACCTGCATTTCCGGCGTGCCCTTCAGTGCCTTCTCATAGAAGGCGAAGTGCGCATCGACGAAACGCTTGGGCAGCTCGTTGGCGCTATGGTTGATCAGGTGGAAGCGCAGGTAGTCCTTCCATACGGCGAGCGCCGTGGCATTCACCTGGGCGGCCTCGCCCTTGATCGCACCCTGGTGCCACACGACGAAGGCATTCTGCTTGCCCAGCTGGGCGCCATCGAAGTAGGCCGTCCAGTCCATGCCGCGGGCCTTGCGCGCGAAATCGGCGCGCTGCCATACGTTGTTGGCCTTCTGCACGTCCTCGGAATCTTCACGGCTGGCATGCGCCTGCGCCAGGCGTCGCTCCAGCTCAAATACAGCCTTGGCGCGCGCCTTGGCATTCGGGAAACCCGCCAGGTCGAACATCGTGGCGATATGGGCGACGTACTGTTCGCGCAGCGTGACCATCTTGGGCGAATCGGACAGGTAATAGTCGCGCTCGGGCATGCCCAGGCCGCCCTGCAGCAGGTAGGGCAGATAATGCGAGGGGTCTTCCAGGCCTTGCGACATCCACATGCCGAACAGATTTTCTGTCTGGTAGTTTGTGGCGTTCATCGGATCCACGTCGGCACGCAACGTAGCACCCAGCGCACGGGCCAAGTCATGCTTGCTGCGCAGCGCGTCGATGGCGGCCAGCTGTGCGCTCAAGGGCGCAATACTGCGCGCCTCGATGCCCGCCTCATCCATATAGGCGTTGAAGTAGGCAGCCACCTTGGCAGCATCCGCATTGCCGCTGTCCGGGCGTTGCGATACGCCCTTGATCAGGTCGGCCATGCGCTGCGTGTTCAGCTCCACCAGTTCCGGGTCGAGGCCCCAGCTGCTGCGGTCGGCGGGGATGGCCGTCGTGTCCATCCAGTGGCCGTTGGCGTAGGCATTGAAATCCATGCCGG
>JAFAKZ010000444.1 GCA_019234745.1 Burkholderiales bacterium | reverse complement strand
AACGAGGCGGCCGATGCCGTTACCAAGCTGATCCGTGGCCAGGCGAAATAGAGTGAACAGGCCCTAGTGCATCTTGTCGCGGGGTAAGTACCGCGCATCGATGCGCTGCGTCGTGCCGTCCTGCTCCATATGCTTGAGCGCCTGGCGCATGCGCTCGATCAGCGCATCGTCCACGGCCGGGTTGCAGGCCAGGTAGAGATCGGTATGGCCGAAGCTGAAGGCGTAGCGCACGCGGTCGGTCGCTTCCATCTTCTGCAGCAGGGGCAGGGCGGCATGGCGCGGTGTGGCCCAGTATTTGGCGCGGCCGGCGAGCAGCGCGGCGAGGCTGTTCTCGCTATTTTCCGCTTCTGTCACCTGGTAGCCGTGCTCGTGCAGGTAGAGCGACAGCGCGTCGCTGCGGTAGACGCTTATCGTCTCGCCGTGCACGCCGTCGAGCGAATTGGCGACGGCATAGTCGTCATCGCGCACATACATGTGCCATTCGGCCGAGCCCAAGGGGCCAACCCACTTGAACATATTTTCACGCGGAGCGATGCGGGCCGTGCCGAACACACAAGTGCCGGGCTGCGTGCGTGCGAGCATATAGGCGCGGTTCCAGCCGGAGGGGGCCAGCGTGTAGCCGACGTCGGCACGCTGCATGATTTCGATGACGCGGTCGGCCACGGCGCCGGAGACGTGCTTGAGATCGTCGCTGACCGTGTTGTACGGCGGCAGGTCTTCCGTCGTCAGGGTCAGCGAGGCCGCCGCCGCTTGGGCGCCGACGATAGCCAGAAGGTGACACGCCACCAGGCGAGATATCAGTGGCATGCATATACTCCATGACTTGCATAGACAACTTATGGCAGTATACCTGTAAGGCCTTTTCTTGCCTATTGTGAATTTTCCTGAAAATTCAGATAGTTCAATCCGTTTCGACGTGAAAGCCCTTGCCCGTCTCGAAGAAGGCGCCGCCCGCGATATAGTGGATGCTGCCCACATCGGCATCGGGCACCCAGCGCCCGTCGCGGAAAATGGCCGGGTCGGCCCAGGCGGCCACAACCTCGCCGATGAACAGGTCGTAGCGATCCTGATTGTGCCGCTCGGGAATCACGCGGCACTCCAGCCAGCCCACGCAGTCTTCGATCAGCGGCGCGGCAATCTGGCTACCTTGGAAAGTGGCGAGACCGTACTGGGCGAACTTGTCGCCTTCGCGGCCGGAGCGCGAGCCCACATCGACCGTGGCCTGCGCCAGCTTGCGGGATGGGATGTTGAGGGCGAACTCGCCGGACGCTTCCACCAGGGCCCGCGTGTAGGTCGTCCTATCGATCACCACCGTCACCTTGGGCGGGTCGAAATCGAGCGGCATGGACCAGGCCGCCGCCATCACATTGCTGGCGCCTGCGTGCGCGCTGGTGACGAGTACCGTGGGGCCGTGGTTGAGCAGGCGGTAGGATTTGGCGAGGTCGACGGGCTGGCGCATGGTGGGTTTCTGTATTCGGTTGGTATCAAACCTAGATGGGGGCGATTGCCGGTGCCGCAAGGCAGTGCGCAGCAGCGGGGTATGCTACCCTGCCGCAAAGGCCACCGCGCGTGGCCGAATCATTGCAGAGGGTCTCACACATGCCACAACTCCCCAGCGGCCAGCAGGTTTCCGTTTCCGCCGACCGCGCCTTGCACCTGGCGCGCGAAGGTAATCTCGGCGCCTGCGCGGGCTTTGCCATGCGCCTCGAAAACCTCGCCGATATTGCGCCACTGATCGACATCATCCCCTACCAGGTGGCCAACGTCATCCCGACCGAGGACGAGGACAACGCGCTGGATGAGTCCGACCTGACCCTGGCGGATCTGGACAGCGACAGGTGCGCGTGGCCCGACGAAGACAAGCGCTTCTTCCTCGCTTGGCTGGACGAGCCGCGCGTGCAGGCGTGGATGCAGTCGATGTTCGATGAGCTGAAGGACCTGTTCGATATGCCGGAAGAGGCGGCCAGCGACCTGCCGGACTATATGATCCCGCCACCCGACCTTGGGCTGGCCGGGCCGTTGGGCAAGGCGGATACGCGGCGTGGCAAGGGGCGGCGCGGGCGGTGAGACTGCTGTCCGCTGCAGCTAGTTAGTCCGTCGCTCCCGCGCAGGCGGGAGCCCAGTAGCGGCCGTAGGCCGCTCGCAAGCCTAGTGCTAAACCAAGCGTCGCACTGGGTTCCCGCCTTCGCGGGAATGACGGCGCATAGGGTGTCATTAGCGAAGCGCAATGCACCAAGCGTTTGAAAGGACACGGTGCGTTGCGCTGCGCTTAACAGCACCCTACGAATGCGCCAGCCAATCCGCCACGCCATTCCCCACCACGCGCCCCGTGGCGAAGCAGGCCGTGAGCAGATAGCCGCCCGTGGGCGCTTCCCAGTCCAGCATCTCGCCCGCGCAGAACACGCCCGGTAGCGCACGCAGCATCAGGCGCTCGTCCAGCGCCTCAAAGCGCACACCGCCAGCCGTACTGATGGCCTCGTCGATGGGGCGGGCGGCCTTCAGCCGTACCGGCAGGGCCTTGATGGCCGTGGCGACCTGGGCCGCATCGTCGAACGCTTCCTTGCTCAGGCACTCGCGCAGCAGTGCCGCCTTCACGCCCGTGATGCCGGCGCGACTCTGCAGATGGCTGGACCAGGAGCGCGAACCGCGCGGGTGGCAGACTTCCGCCGCCACGCGTGCCGCATCCTTGCCCGGTGCCAGGTCGAGCCAGATGGTGGCCTCACCCTGTGCGGCGATCAGTTCGCGGATAGGGGCCGAGTAGGCATAGATCAGGCTGCCCTCGATGCCCGTCTCCGTCACCACGCATTCGCCCTGGCGATAGTGTTCGCGGCCTTCCTTGTCGAGCACGCGCAGGGCGACGGACTTGAGCGGCGCACCGGCGAACTTCTCGCGCAGGAAGGCGCTCCAGCCCACCTCGAAGCCGCAATTGCTGGGCGCCAACGGGGTAATGTCTACGCCGCGCGCGGCCAGGAGCGGCACCCAGGCGCCGTCCGACCCCAGCCGCTGCCAGCTGGCGCCGCCCAAGGCGAGCACGGTGGCGGCAGGTGTCGTGGTGAATTCCCCGTCCGGCCCCCGCAGGTGCAGGGCGCCGTCTTCCGTCCAGCCCAGCCAGCGGTGCCGTACGTGCAGGCGCACACCCAGCTCGCGCAGGCGGTGCAGCCAAGCGCGCAACAGCGGGGCCGCCTTCATATCCGTCGGGAAGACGCGGCCGGACGTACCAACAAACGTCTCGATGCCCAGGCCGTGTATCCACTCGCAAAGGGCCTCGGGCGGGAAGGTGCCGACGAGGGGGGCAAGCTGCGCCTCGCGCGCACCATAGCGGCCCAGGAAGGGTGCCAGCGGCTCGGCGTGCGTGATATTCATGCCGCCCACACCGGCCAGCAGGAACTTGCGGCCGAGCGAGGGCATGGCGTCGTACAGGTCGACGGAGCAGCCACGCTGCGCCAGCACTTCCGCCGCCATCAGCCCGGCCGGGCCGCCGCCGATGATGGCGACGGCCGCTGCGACCTTCCCCTGCATCAGGACGCCGCCTTGGGCTTGGGCGCAAACAGCGTGCGCAGCGCACGCGGGGCGGAGGCGCGGTAGATGGTGTCGTGGAACTCCTGCGGCATGGGCTGGTAGTGCCAACTCAGGTTGGCCGGCGCCGCGGCACGCAGCATGTCGGCGATCTGGGCCGCCTCGGGCGCGATATTGTCCTCGTCGGCCGAAGTCATATAGAACGTCTTGTGGCCGGCCGGCAGCGCCTTCAGGTGGGCGGCGAAGCTCTGCACATTGCCGTCGTGGTTCCACCACAGGCTGGGGCTGAAGGCGATATAGGTGTCGAACAGGTCCGGTTCGAGCTCCAGCGTTTCCACCACGAAGAGGCCGGCCAGCGATTCGCCCATCACGGCCGTTTCGTCCGTGGTACGGAAGCGGCTGCGGATCTGCGGCATCAGTTCGCGGCGGATGAACTGGCGGTAGGCGGCCGAGCCGCCCACCACGGGCGCGATCTTCTTGTCGCTATCCACATCCGTCGGTCCCGTCAGGTCGCGGCGGCGCTGCGTGTTCTCGATGCCCACCACGATCACGGGGCGCATGCTGCCCCAGCCGACCAGCGCGTCCACGGCCTCAACCACGTGCGGGAAGTCTTCCGCCATGCCGCCGTCCGGCATATAGATCACGGGCAGGCGCGCTTCCGGGTGCTCGGCGTAGCCGGGCGGCGTGTAGACGTTGATGCGGCGCGTCTCGCTCAGGATGCGCGAGTCCAGCGTAAAGCTCTGGCCGAAGGTCATGGTGGCCGCGGTCGGCGCGCTCAGCGTGGGAGCTGGCGCGGATTCGGCCACTGCGCACGCCATCAGGCCCAGGGCAATAAGGGAAGCAAATAGTTTCATGGAGGCGATATCCGAAAGTGTCGAGGCTATGCCGAACGAGGACTCAGCTGCGCCAGCAGCTTACCAAGCCATAGGGGATCGGGCCAATCGGGCGACAGCACCATGCCGCGCGCGATCTCTGCGCCAGCGTCAGCGAAGGGGGCATATTCCGCCACGAGCAGGGGATGCTTGCTCTGCGCGAAATGCACTTCGGCCTTAGCTTCCCACGCCTCGAAGGGGAGCGCCCTGTCGTCTGCCGTGCGCGGGGCCAGCCAGTCTGGCTTGGGCAGGCTGCGCCACAGGCTGTCCGGCCGATGGCGCGGCAAAGCCTCGCCCCAGCAGCGCCACCAACCACGCAGATGGTCTGCGGCCAAGATTGGCCATGGCGCAGTGTCTTTGTCGCGATAGAACATCCAGCCACGCAACCAGGCCATGGGTTGCACGGGCAGGTCGACGGGCAGCGCGGCACGGCCAGCTGGTGTGGCCGATAGCTGCAACTGACGCTCGAACAGGCGCGCCAGCTTCAATTCCAGCGCATCGTGCAGGCCCGGCCCCACGTAGCGCAGGCCTTGGTCGGTAGGCAGGGCGACGTAGATTTTGACGGCCAGCTCGATGTGCAGCAGTTGCGCTGCCTGGCGCAGCAGAAAGTCGTATTCGCCAAGGCTGATGCCGT
Organism: Burkholderiales bacterium; assembly: GCA_019234745.1. Lineage (GTDB taxonomy): Bacteria > Pseudomonadota > Gammaproteobacteria > Burkholderiales > Chitinimonadaceae > JAFAKZ01. The sequence goes on along the minus strand of JAFAKZ010000444.1, from coordinate 1,206 downwards.
CGACTTGTACGGGGAGCTGGTTGGCCAGCAGCTCGTGTCCGGGCAGATGCGATAGGGCTGCCTGCATCAGGGATTCGGCGTAGCGGCCGACGCGGAAGGGAGTGTGCGTGCTGTGCTGGGTTAAAGCGTCGCGCAAGGCGGCCTGGTCGATCTGGTCCCACCAAGTCTTGCCCAACGCGGCACCACCATCAGCGATGCCCGCCGGCAAATGATCGGGGGCAATCAAGGACGGCGAGCTAAGCAGCCAGTGGAGGTCTTGGAGCGCGGACATAGTCGCATTGTAGGTTGGGCTGAGCCCCGCGAAGCCCAACACAGTTCATCACATCGACGGCGTTTGTTGGGCTTCGCGGGGCTCAGCCCAACCTACCCATCGGACATCCATCGAACCTACACGTTGTACCCCAGATTCGGCGCCAGATCGCGTTCCGCCTGCTCCACGCTCACCCCACGCCGCGTCGCATAGTCTTCCACCTGGTCCTTATCCAACTTACCGACCGCAAAATACTGCGATTGCGGGTGGCTGAAGTACAGGCCGGCGACTGCGGCTGTCGGCAGCATGGCGTAGCCTTCCGTCAGTTCCATGCCGATGGATTCGGCGTCGAGCAGCCGGAACAGGTCCGTCTTCGTCGTGTGGTCCGGGCAGGCGGGGTAGCCAGGGGCGGGGCGGATGCCCTGGTAGCGTTCGGCTATCAGCGCTTCGTTGTCCAGCGTCTCGTCCGCCACATAGCCCCACAGCTCGCGCCGCACCTTGGCGTGCATCAGTTCGGCAAACGCTTCGGCCAGGCGGTCGGCCAGGGCCTTGACCATGATGGCACTGTAGTCGTCGTTTTCCATCTCGAAGCGCTTCACGTGCGCGTCGATATCGAGCCCGGCCGTGACGGCGAAGAGGCCGGCGTAATCCTTGGGGCCACCTTCGGGTGCGACGAAGTCAGCCAGGCACCAGTTGGTCTTGCCTTCCGCCTTGCGGTTCTGCTGGCGCAGGCAGTGCATGCTCATCAGCCACTCGCCGCTCTCCGGGTCGAGCAGTTCGATATCGTCGCCCACGCTGCGGGCGGGGAAGAGGCCCACCACGCCGCTGGCGCGCACCCAGTTGCCCTCGATGATGCGTGCCAGCATGGCCTGGCCATCCGCGAACAGAGCGCGGGCCGATTCGCCGACCTTCTCATCCTGCAGGATGGCCGGGTATTTGCCAAACAGCTCCCAGGC
>JAFAKZ010000318.1 GCA_019234745.1 Burkholderiales bacterium | reverse complement strand
GGCGATGCATGCTCGTAGTATGGAAACGGCATTGCTATGCGACTTGATGAGGATCAAGCATTGTGGAGATGTTGTGCGGGCGGCACACGGACAGTTTGCGTTGCTCAAACTGTCCGTCAGTAGGCGAGGTCCAGCGCAATGCGTAATGCCATGTGTGACGGCTCAATGCGGGTTGCGCTGAGCGTGCCGGTGGCGTCCATATAGCCTGCCACGTCCACCCAGCGCTGGTGCAGCAGATTGCTGGCGCTCAACTTCAGCTGCATGCCCTGCTTTGGCTTCCACAGGCCGTAGAGCGAGAGCTCGTCGCGCCTTGCGCTATCGGCGAACAGGGTGGGCGAAGTGCGTACGAGGCCGCCCGCCGTATAGCTGTAGCTGGCGCCCGCGGCGTAGCGGCCGCTGGTTGCCGTATAGTCGGCGGCCAACGAGCCGCTCCAGGGCGTCTGGCGGGCAATGCGGTTAGCCGGGCCGGGTACCTGGTCGACGCGGGACCAGTTGCGCGTGACGTTGCCGCTCAGCACCCAGCTTGCCTGGGTTGGCAATAGCAGGCGCACGGGCAGCTTGAAGTCCATCTCCACGCCGTGCGTATGGGCGTCGCCCGCATTGATGGGCTGTATCAGCCAGCGCCGGTTTATCTGACTGATGTCTTGCCGCACATAGTTTTCGATGCGCCGCGCATAGGCGCCGACGCTAAGGCTGACACCATCGGCCGGGAAGGCCTCGTAGGCGATGTCGGGGCCGAAGCCGATTTCCGGGCGCAGCTGCGGGTTGCCCTGGAAGTCCGGCTCGACGGCGGAATTATTGGTGCTGGTGTACACGCGCGGCACCAGCTTGGCGATGGCGGGCGCGTTGTAGCTGCGGGCCAGCGCCAGGCGGATCTGGTCGCGGCCCGTATCGGACAGTTTCCACACGCCCTGCAGCGTAGGGCAGGGCGTGCTGATGGCCTCGTCGACGGTGGCGAAGGTATCGCCCGTGCTGTGCGTTTGCAGCCATTCCCAGCGCAGGCCCCCATACAGCGACAGGCGCTCGCTCGCCTGCCAGGCATCCTGCCAGTAGAGCGCATAGCTGTGCATCTGCGACTGGTAGATGTCGGCGGTGTCGATGGGCGCAATGCCGGGGAAGCCCCGCGCGTATTCGTCGCGCGTCTCCGCGCGGTGGCTGATCGACGCGTACCAGCCGGCCGCCATCGTATGGTCGCCGAGCGGCGCCAGCGTGTACTTGCCGGACCAGGCCAGCCCTTGCTCCGCTGCGTGCGAGAAGACGACAGTATCGAGGTTGGGCGTGCCCATGTAGTCATCGCCCTGCTCGCGGAATACCGTATTGCGCTGCGCCGTGTTCAGCGCCAGCTTTAGTTCCAGCTTGCCGTCATTGTTCATGGGCGGCGCCCAGCTGAGATCGGTGCGCGTCACCAGCAGGTTGTGGCGGTTGCGCTGTACGTCATAGCCGTGCAGATCGTCCTGGCCCAGCGGCGTGCGCGACACGGTGCTGAGGTTGGAAGCGATATGGTCTGCCTTCAGGAAGGACTCGACGCCGATCGTGCCGAGATCGCTCGGGGTCATTTGCAGCGTGGGCGCCAGGCTCAGGCTGCCCGTCTGTATCGGGTCGATGGTCTGGCGCACACGCAGCAGGATGGGTGTGCGCTGTGCGTCGCTACCCACATCGATCTCCTCGATGTGGTGCTGCACGTCCTTGTAGCCGGCGCTGCCGTCCAGGGTCCAGCTCCACGCCGCCTTGCGGTCCGACAGGTGCATGCCTAGGCTCGGCTGGGCCAGTCCCTCGGCGCCCGTCATCGTCGCCGTCAAGGCCCGCTGCGCCGTCCGTGCCCGGCGCTTGAGTACGATATTGATCGTGCCCGCGATGGCCTGGCCGGTGCTGTCCGCTCTGGCTGTGCGGGTGATCTCCACATGGTCGACCATATCGGGCGGCAGCGAGTCGAGCGAAAAGCCCTGCGGCATCCGGTCGCCGTTCACCTGCACCTGCGTGTAGCCGCTGGCAAGGCCGCGCAGGCTGACTTCGCCCGCGCTGCCGACAGTGATGCCGGGCAGGCGCTTGAGCGCATCGGTGAGCTCGGTATCGCCGTCCCTCAGCAGCTCATCGTGACGGATGACAAGCTTATCGGCCGTATCGTACTGGCGCTCATCGTAGTCGCGCTTGCCGCCTTGCACGCGGATGGCGTCGTCGTCTGCAGCGTGATCTTGCACAGCGAACAGGGCGAGCAGCAGCGTAGCGGCGCGACAATGCGCTTTGCGGTCGAGCATGGAGGTGTTCTCTGTGGGATTGCGGGCGTGAGCCTCCCCTAGGGCAGCCCAAGGGTTGCGTAAAGTAAGGGGGGACTTAATGCAGGTCGGCGGCCGACCCGAAGTGCTGCAGGATTTCAGTGGCGTCCTGTTCGCGCGCGGCAAAGTCATCGGCGTTGAGCAGCACCACGGTCAGGTGGCGATTCGCCTTGTTCACGCGCATCACCAGGCATTTCCCTGCCTCGCGCGTGGTGCCGGTCTTGGACACCAGCACCTGCCAACCGGGCGAGCCAACCAGGACATTGGCGTTGTGATAGCTCACCGTCTTCCCGCCGATATCCGTGCTGTCGCGTGCAATGGCGGTCAAGCGTGCGATGTCTGGGTAGTTGGATGCCGCGCGCGCCAGCGTCGCGAGGTCCTGCGCCGTGGCCTGGTTGTTGGCGGACAGGCCGGTCGGCTCCTCGATGGTCGTGTGTGCCAGGCCCAAGGCAGCGATCTTGGCTTTTACCGCCTCCATAAAGGCGGGCAGGCCGCCGGGATAGTTCTGTGCCAGCGCTTCCGCCGCGCGGTTATCCGATGGAACCAGCGCCAGCTTCAGTGCCTCGCCTCGCGGCAGCGTGGTACCGGCAGGGAGCTTCAACACGCTGTACTTCGCCATGCGCACAGTGGCCCGGTCGATGGTGATGGGCGCCTGCAGATCGGGCTGCGCATCGAGCACCACCATGGCGGTGAGCAGCTTGCTGATGGAGGCGATGGGCGTGACGGCGTCGGCATCCTTCTGCAGCAGTACGCGGCCCGTATCGTCATCCACGACCAGCGCGTGGCTAGCGTGCAGGTTGGCCGCCAGTGAGGCGAAGGCGGCCGTGTCCTCTACCTGCGCGGCGGGCTTGGGTGCATCGTGGTCGTGTGTCGGCGCATTCGTCATCGCGTGGATGGCCAGGCTGGCGAGCACGATACCGGCCAGCGGCAAGGCGATGCGCCAGCCACGGGTCTGGCGACCGGGGCGGACCAGATGGCGGATGCGGTCGAGCAGCTGCCCGCCGTTCGCTGCCTGGACGAGTTGTGCCGCCTGGTGCTGGTCCAGTGCCTGCAGTGCCAGCGCCAGGCTGCGGCGGTCATCGATGGCCTGCACGGCCAGATCGTCCGCCACCTGCTCACGCTCGGCGCGGATGCGGCGCGACAGCCACCAGATGACGGGGTGATAGAACAGCAGGGCTTCGACCAGGCTTTGCAGCAGGTTGACCAGATAGTCGCGCCGCTTGATATGCGCCAGCTCATGGGCAAGCAGGGCTTCCAACTGCTCGGCCGGCAGATGCACGAGCAGCGCAGCGGGGATCAGCACCAAGGGGCGCAGCCAGCCTGCCGTCATGGGGCTAGTGATCGTATCATGCAGGCGCATTGCCAGGGGCTTGGCGATATCCATGCGTGCCGCCAGGCGCTTGACGGTAAGCAGCCAACGCTCATCCAGCCAGGCCTCGCCCGTCGCCGCGAGGCGCTGTACCCAGATGACGCCCAGCGTAAGGCGCAACAGCATCAGGCTGACGCCGATCAGCCAAGCACCCACCAGCCAGGGTAGGGCGGGCGTAAGTATGGCGGCGAGACCAGCTTGCTGCGCAGGCTGCAGCGCCTGCCATAGCGGTAGCCACTGCGCGGCCTCGCGATAGGCCGCCATGCCGCGCCAGGCATCGACGACGGGAACAAGCAGGCTTAGCAAGAGGCCCAGGCAGGCCACGACATAACGCACTTGCGCGCTGGACTGGCGCAGGCGCCACAGTGCCAGTGCCGTCGCGCCACCGAGCAGACTGTCTTTCCACAACGAGTGCAGGATGGCCCAGCCCAGGCCATGGATCAGCATCGCGGCGCTCATTCCTTGTCTCCGTGCAGCAGGTTCTCGATCTCGTCACGCTCCTGCTTCGATACGTGGCCGCGCAGGGCTGCCATCACCAGCGCCTTGCCGGAACCGGCGAATACCTTGTGGATCAGGTCCTGCAGCAGATTCGTCTGCGTGGCGTCCTGGCTTTGCACGGTGGAGTAGACATGCGAACGCTCGCTCTCATCGCGCAGCAGCAGGCCCTTGCCGTGCATGATCTGCAGCTGGCGCAGCACGTTGGCGTAGGTGAGGTCGGCACGCTCCGCCTGCATGGTCTGGTGCACTTGCTTGGCCGTAGCCGGTCCCAGTTGCCAGAGCGCGCGCAGCACATCCAGCTCGGCGGCAGTGGGCTTGGGGAGGTCGGGTTTGCTCATGAGGGACGAGGCCAGGCTGATGAAGATGTTGCTAGAATAAATTTTCTAGAATGCTTTGTCTAGTCGATGGCGCCAAATGCTCGGTCCGAGAGTGCGACGAGGGGCAGACCCTTGGTTTATTTTAATTAAGTAATAAATAATTTACTGTGCATTTTAAGACTGGAAAGCCCGTGGATTGGGCGGTGCCTTAATGTCCAATAAAACATTGAAAATGAGAAGCTAGATAAGAATAATACGCATTAATATATGTAAGGTGGTGTTTATAAACGATAAAATGACCACATTTTGTTGCGTATATACCTCTGGTTTATAGGGAAAGCATGCAAAGTATGCTAAAGGCATTGCCGACAAATAATGCATCCGTATACTCCCCGGCGCATTTCAAATGCAAAGGAGAAAATACAAAATGCAAAACAAAGCAACGAAACAGTATTGGAAGTTAGGGTGTGCGCTGCTGCTCGCGCTCACCTCGGTAGTCAGTCAGGCCCTGCCGGCTTTTGCACGGCAGACGGGGCAGAACTGTGTGGCCTGCCACGTGTCCTTCCCGGAGCTCACCCCGTACGGCCGGATGTTCAAGCTGAACGGCTACACCATTGGCAAGCAAAAGGTGGTGCCGCTTGCAGCTATGGCGATCGCGTCTACTACGCACGTCGCCAACCAGCAGGGCAATTCGCAGGCCTATCCACGCAACGGCGACCTGGAGTTCGAGAGCGCCAGCCTCTTTCTGGCCGGGAAGCTGGGCGAGCACGTCGGGGCGTTTTCCCAATGGACGTACAACAACCTCAACCCTGAAGCCTTGCCCAACGGCGGCACCAAGTTCACCGGCCATTTCACCGTGGACAACAACGACTGGCGTGTGGCGGACCGTATCACGCAGGACGGTACGGACCTGATCTACGGCGCATCGGTCAACAACAACCCTACGGTGCAGGATGTATGGAACAGCACGCCCGGTTTCAGCTACCCATACCAGACGTCCAGGTTGCAGGGCGCGTGGGGCATAGGCTGGCCGGCGACGCTGATTGAGGGCGCGCTGGCCCAGCAGTCGGCTGGCATGACGGCCTATATGATGCTGGACAAGCACTTCTACGCGGAGTTTGGGGCCTACCGGGCAGCCAACGGGGCGTTCCGCATATTCAGCGAGAACCTGCACATGGGCACGCGCCTTAAAGCGGGCAATCCTTACTGGCGCTTCGCCTATAGCGGTGAGTCCGGGGCCGACAGTTTCGAGGTGGGCACCTTCGGCATGGCGGCGAACGTCTATGTCGATCCGCTGGACGTGACGGCGGGCCGTAACCGCTACCGCGACTTCGGCGTGGATGCGCAGTACCAACATCTGCTCGACCCGCATGTATGGACGGCACAGGCCTCCTTTATCCACGAGAAGGAGAGTTGGGATCCATCCCTGGTCGGCTCCGCCTACGCCAACAGCCACGATACGCTCAACTCCTTCCACCTGAAGGGGTCGTATTGGTACAACCGCCGCTACGGGGCCACGCTGGGCTATTTCGCCGAGCACGGCTCGACCGACGCCTTGGCCAATGCCAACCCAAGCGGCAAACCCGATGCCACGGGGTGGATAGGCGAGTTCAACTACATGATCGAGCAGAATTGGCGCCTGGGCCTGCAGTACACGGCCTTCCAGAAATACCAGGGTGGGTCGAGCAATTACGACGGCAACGGCCGCAATGCGCGCGACAACAACATCACCTACCTGTACACCTGGTACGCCTACTAAGCGGAGGAACCCAAGATGAAACGTATCCTGATATTGATCCAGGCGCTGCTGGCACTGTGCCTCGCTGCCTATGCTACGGCGGCCAATGTGCCGGCCACCGTCACCAAGGTCTGCGCCAACTGCCACGGTGCAGACGGCAACAGCGAATCGCCCATGTTCCCGCGCCTGGCCGGGCAAGAGCCGGACTACCTGCAGCGCCAGCTGCTGGCCTACCGCGACCAGACGCGCGCCAACCCCGCCGCGCAGAACTATATGTGGGGCATGGCGAAGCTGTTGACCGACGACGACATCAAGCAGGTGGCGAACTGGTTTGCTGCACAGGCGCCCGTCTACGACAAGCAGCCCGGTGCGGGTGACGACCGCGGCCGCATGGCCGACGCCATCTTCCGCCAGGGCCTGCCGGACCAGGGTGTGCCAGCCTGTGCCACCTGCCATGGCGACCGGGCGCAAGGCACCAGTATCGCGCCGCGCCTGGCTGGGCAGCATGCGCACTACATCGAAAGCCAGCTCAAGGTGCTGGCGACGGGCGAGCGGCCGGCTGCCGTGATGATGCAACCCATCGCGCAGAAGCTTAATGAGGAGCAGGTTGCAGCGCTCGCAGCGTACCTCGGAAAACTGTAGTCGAGCCCTGCAGCGACTGGGCTGCATGTGGGGCAAAGGCCCGACATAGTCAGGTCTTTGCCTTCCTCGGGGCTATCTGGTCATGACGGGGTTTTGGCGCCAGCTTCGCTGACCCTGCTCCAGCGCGCGCTCGATATCGCCGTCATGAGCCATGGCGGCAAGCGTCTGGTCGAATTCCGCCATACGGGCTAGACAGGGGCTGCGCCGCGACCAGCCGACGAAATTGTCTACGCTGGCAACGAAGGGCTTGAGGGCGACAAAGCGGTCGTCGAGGTGTTGGGCGTTCAGATAGCTCACCGCCGGATAGTAGGGGCTGACGAAATAGTCGATGCGGCGGGCTTGCAGCTTGGCGAAATTCTCCTTTATGCCAGGGGCTTCCTCAGTATGCAGGCTGGTCGCAAGGAATTCGTCGAAGCTGTCGCCGAAGCGTGTACCGTGCGTCACACCGCCGTGTAGCGGTACAAGGTCGTCGCGCGAGTTGATCTGCAGCGACGATTCCACGCTCACGAATACAGCGCTCGGGTTGATGAATATCGGGGTCTTGGAGAAGGCGAGATAGGGCTGTCGGTCTGGTGTCTGCTTCAGTTCCGCGACGATGTCTATGTTCCCTTTCTTCGCCTCGCCCAATAGACGCGCGAACGGTCCCACGTAGCGGACTTCATAAGGAAGATGCATGCGCGTCAGGGCGGAAGTGACCACCTCAACGCCCGCGCCGCGCAATCTTTCACCGTCGTACCAGGCAAAGGGCGGGAATTCCGGGTCGGCCGATACGACGACGCTGTGGCAGTTATCCGTCGCTCTTGCCTGTACCGATTCGGCCGCCACGTTGGTCGCCGCCACCATCAACGCGGCATACAGTGCACACGACGACTGGATAATGCCCGGGCGAACACCCATGCGGCCTCCTCTGCAATGAAAACCAAAAAATCCTGTCGACGCTGGTCGATCTTCGGCCACGTCGGGCTGCACGGGCAGCTAGACGGGTATTGCTTAAGAATAGCTTACAATATGCAAATGGCTGGTCATGATGATTGCATGCTGGCCCCAAGCATCTGATACTCGTAAACTATCGGTCGTAATATTTAGCCTGACGCGGCGCCCCTTGAGTCTGCTCAATCTCTTTTCGCGTCGGCGGCGTGCAGGGTGCCCCGCTTTCCGGGGGCTATAGTTGTACCGGTACCCGCGTATTTTCCCGGCAGCAATATCCAATGATGAAGGTTGCTACGTCATTTGTCCGGCTCGTGCTGGCGCTATGCATGGCTGCCAGCGCATGGCATGTCGCGGCTTCGGCTGATATCCGGTACAGCTGTTCGAGTGCGGGGCAGCCGCCGGGCACATGGCAGAAGCTGGGCGAGCACGGAGAATTCCGGCTGCTCGAGCGCGACTTTTACGCAGGCATGGTCTGCTGGCTGCAGGTGCACGATGATGAGCCTGCCGCCGACCGCAGTCAGCACCTCCTGACCATGGATGGCGTAGCGGAAGTGATGGTGACGCCGCTACCGACCCGCCCAGGCGAGGCGCCCGCTTCCGTGGTTTGGCGTAGCGCCCGCTCCGTCGCACTGGCGATTCCGCCTTCGGGCGACGTGTTCCTGCGCCTGGACGACGTGCTGCCCATCAGCAGCGCCCTGCATCCGCGGATCGAACCCGCTACTGACTTTCTGCAGCGCGATGGCGGCAACGCCGTGCTGCGTGCATCGCTGCTATCGCTGCTGGCCGTCATGGGCATCGGCGGCATCCTGTTTGCCATTGCCATGCGCGACGCCGCCATCGCCTGGTACGCCGGCCTGACCTTGTCCCTGTCCATCATGTGGGCCATTCTGCAGGGCATGGCAGTCGGTCCAACCGGGCTTGCGCTGCATGCGCCGCGCCTTGTCCAGATGACACTGCTTGCGAGTTATGGCGTTGCGCTGTGCTGCGCCATCAACTTCGGCCGTCGCTTCAATCGCACGCCGCAAGCGGCACCGCGGCTCGATGCCGTCCTGCTTGCCGTGGCCTGGGGTATCGCCGCCTATACGGCCGTCGGTTTCATTCCCGCGGCCACCCCCTGGGTGTTCAACTTCTTCAACTTGATCGGCATGTTGGGGATGGTCAGCATGCTGGTACCGGGGGCCTGGTCGCTGCGCGCACACGATTACCGTACAGGTCTGCTCTACCTGGCCGGCTGGCTCCCCGTGGTAATGGCCTGGATCGGCCTCTTGTTGCGCTACGTCGATCAGATACCCGACTACCCACCGGTGCTGGGGCAACTGGCCCATGGCTTGACTGCACTCGGTCTCCTGCCCAACTGGCTTGCGTCGCCGAATGTAAGGCAGGCGGCGCTGGTTATCCAGGCGGCCATCTTCTCGGTGGCCCTGGCCGATCAGGCGGCTTATTTACGCCGGCGGCGAGAGCGCAGCGCAATGACGGACAACGTAACGGCGCTGCCCAACCGCGCCAGTTTCCTGATGCAGGCGCGCGCCATGTTCGAGGACGAGCCGCGCACCGCGCGCACCGTCCTGGTCCTCGACATCGAGCGCTTCGCTGCCATCAACGAGACCCTGGGCTATGAAGTGGGCGATGCCGTGCTGCGCGAGACGGGACGCCGCTTGCAGCGCAAGCTGGGTGTCGGCACGCTGGTGGCGCGCCTGGGCGGCAATCAGTTCGGCCTGCTGCTCGACGAGGTCGCGCCCGAGACAGCGCTGCGCCTACTCACCGGTGGGTTGACACGCCAACCACTGGAAATCGAGGGAAACCGGCTGGACGTGAGCCTGTGCGGCGGTGCTGCCGACTACCCACAGCATGGCGGCGACATCGAATTGCTGCTGCGTCGCGCCGAGATTGCGCTGGCCCATGCCAAAGAGGAAAAACAGGCCTTGATGCGCTACCGCAACGAACTGGAGCGCGACCGCCGCTTCCAGTTGTCGTTGCTCTCTGCGCTCCGCACGGCGATCACCACCCAACAACTTAAGCTCTGCCTGCAACCCAAGGTGGAAGTGAGCACGGGCCGCGTCTGCGGGGCCGAGGCCCTTATCCGCTGGGCGCACCCGGAACTGGGCGAAATCTCCCCGGGCGAATTCCTACCGTTTGCCGAGCAAACCGGCCTGATCGTGGAGTTGAGCCGCTGGGCCATCGAAGAAGCGTTTGGTGTGGCGCGTGACTGGCAGCAGCGAGGCTTGAACCTGCGCCTGTCTATCAACCTCTCCGCCATCGACCTGAACGAAGCAAGCCTCCCTGCTTTCATCGTGGACTTCCTGCGCCGCAGCGGCGCCGACCCGGGCCAGATCTGCCTGGAGCTGACGGAGAGCGAGGTCATGCGCGATCCGAAGCTGGCGCTCGACAATATGCGCGCCCTGCGCAAGCTGGGTTTCCAGCTCTCGCTGGATGACTTCGGTACGGGTAATTCGGCCTTGAGCTACCTGCAGGATATGCCCGTGCACGAGGTCAAGATCGACCGTTCCTTCATTCTCAACACGCGGCGCGAAGGGCGCGGCCGGCAATTGCTGCACGCCATTACCGAGCTATGCCGTGCGCTGGGCCTGCGTGTGGTTGCCGAAGGGGTGGAAACGGCCGAGGATTGGGAGGCGAGCGTCGCAACGGGGTGTGACGAGGTGCAGGGCTACTACGTATCGCGCCCGCTGCCTGTTGCCGAGTTCGACGCTTGGCTCACAAACGGCCAACGGTTTGCGGCGAAACAAGGTAGCGTGGAAGCGACCTGAGCATTGCGCCAAAATAAAACTGGCCGGGCGAGGCCCGGCCAGTTTGTGCCTATTGCGGACGCGCGAACTTAGGCGGCGCGACGTTCCAGAAGATGCACATTGTCGCCGTTGATGGCAATCTTGCGCGGCTTCATGGCCTCGGGCACTTCGCGCACTAGCTGGATGCTCAAGAGGCCATTGGCCATCGTAGCACCCACGACCTTCACATGGTCGGCTAGGCGGAAGCGATGCTCGAAGTCACGCGCGGCGATACCACGGTGCAGGTAAGTGCGCTTGGCGTCGTCCTTCTGCTTGCGGCCGACGACCTTGAGCGTGTCGTTCTCGCTCTCGACATCGATCTCGCTGGAGTCAAAGCCGGCGACGGCCATGGTGATCTGGTACTGGTCTTCCGTGACCAGTTCGATATTGTACGGAGGGTAGCTGGGCTGGGCATCGGCGCGCAGCGCGTCGTCCATCAACTGGGCGAGGCGGTCGAAACCGATGGCGGAGCGGTAGAGCGGAGCGAAGTCGAAGTTACGCATGGTCAAATCCTCAAGAATCAAGCGATCGTTGTTCGGG
>JAFAKZ010000542.1 GCA_019234745.1 Burkholderiales bacterium | reverse complement strand
AGCAGGATCACCTCGCGGTAGTGCGCAGGCAGCGATTCTAGCGCCTGCGCCAATTCCAGGCGCAGGGCGTCGTTGCTGTGCGCGGCCAGCCAGTGTTCCAGCTTCTCTTCGTCGTAGGGGTCGTAATGCAGCGTCGCGCGCCCCAGGTGGCGGCATTCACGCTGCACGACCTTGAACATCCAGCCGGAGAACGCCGCCAACGCGCGCAGCGAGGGTAGCTTGCGCGCAAGCACCAGCAGGGTCTCCTGCACGGCATCGTCCACATCGCTGATCAGGCAGTGGCGTTGCGCATAGCGGCGCACGTCGGGCCGCGCCACCTGCAGCAGGCGGCTCAGCGCGGCTGGGTCGCCCGCGTGGGCCGCCTGCAAGAGCGGCAGATGTTGATCGGAGAAGGCCATGACCCGCTTACTTCGTAATACGACGGCCTATCATCGCACAGGCTGGACAGTAGCCTACGAGGCCCGACACGACGATGCCGGCTGCCGCAGCCGCAACGATCCAGCCCGTACTACCACCCACGCGCAGGATGGCACCTGCGGCCACGGCCAAGCCAGCGACGATGCGCAGCGCGCGCTCCCAGTTGGGCACATTCTTCACATACCACATCTTGCTGCTCCTTGAAGTCGATTGAGAACATTCTCGGAAGCTAAGAGGCGGCAAGTTTCGAAATGGATTCGCGGCGTGCGAAAAATTTTGCGACGGGCTTTTGGGCTCCCCCGAAAACGCCGTGGCCGATCTCACACACTGGTCATACAGGCACTTTCGTGCATGGCCTAGAACGACATGTCGTAGCTGGCGCTGACCAGGTTCGCCATATAGCGCGGATTGGCCGTGGTCGGGTCGTAGACGAAGAAGTTCGGATCGGCCGTGTTCTTCCAGTGGTCGAACTGCAGCTTGAAGTCGCTGGACGGCGAGATATCGTAGCGCAGCGTCAGCGCGATATCGCGGTGCGCTTCCGAGTGCGTCGGGTCCCAGCCATTGGCGGGGTCGTAGCGCTGAGCCTGGCGGTAGTTAGCGACGGTGACCATGGGCAAGTATTTGCCCACGCGATAGCCCACGCCGAACAGCTGCGTACGATCCTTGCCGTACAACTCGTTCCGGTTCAGATAGAGGAACTCCGCCTGCACGATCCAGTTGGTGTACTCCGCGTGGAAGGACAAGCCGTTGATGTCCTGGTGCGCCTTGGGGCTGAAGACGAGTCCCGGCGGCGTGGTGCTCTGTAGGTAGGACTCGATGTGCATCAGGCGCGCTTCGAAGCCACCCCGGCTGATGCTGATATCGGCGCCGACGATGTTCGACCATTTCGAATCGGTGCGCGTATTGCGGCCGTTATACATCTTCCAATAGTCGTCGTCGTGCACCTTCTCGCTGCCGGCGAAGACGTCGGCATTTACCGCCCAGCCGGCGAATTCGCGCTGCAAAAGCAGGTTGGCACCGTCGTAGTTGACGATCTCCCAGCCGTAGAGCTGGGGCGACAGGTGTACCCAGGGGTAGGACAGGTCGACGTCCTGCGATTCGGAATAGTAGAACAGTGGCAGGCGTTTGCGGCCGAACTGCAGGGTCGTCCAGTCGCTCAGCTGATAGGAACCGTACAGCCATTCGAGATCGACATTGGCGCGGTCTGTATCGCGAAAAACGACCTGGCCGGTGAACGAGAGGTCCTGGTTGACCGTGGCGCGGCCCTGGAAGCCGAGTTTGCTGTCTGGCTGCGCAGTCAGCTTGTGGCTTTGGTAGACGCCGGCCTGGGCGTAGTCCGAGATAAAACAGGGGCAGCGATAACCGCTGGCCGTCTGTGGGTCGCCGCTGTTCGTCACCACGCCCGCGGCGAGCGTCAGGAAACCCGATCCACTGAAGTCGACACCGCCGATCTCGCCCAGCTCGGCTGCATATGCGCCGATGGCCAGCGTAGCGAAAAGCAGGCTGAAGAGTTTTGCCATTCGCATCACGGCCGCGTTGCTTTGGGGGTCGGGAAATACTGCGTACTCATATTGCTTTTCTCTCGATATATCAATGAATCAATAAGTTTCAATCAGCAGCGCCCGTACGGTCGGGTCCAGCGCCGATTTCTCGATATAACCGATTGCGCCCGGTGTCGAGACAACGGCGCGCTTCACTTCCTCGCTGCTTGCATACTCGACCGGCGGGACGGCGCGGCCGGTGAAAAACAGCTTGGCCCACTGGGCCTTTGCCTGCGCCGCCGACAGATTCGTCAATGTGGTGTAGAAAACCTCGCGCAGCGGGCTGTTCTGGCGCTGGTCGAGCGGGAGCGCGGCGTCGCCATTGGGCAGTCGGCTGATGCGGCCGAGGAAGATATTCCTGATCTGGTTGCGGTCCAGCGTGAGCGCTGTGTCATGGGCGTTCACGATTACGGCCATGTCGCCGGCGTGCGCTGTCGCCACCAGCAGGGCGGCAGCAAGGGGGAGCAGGATGGACCGATACTTTTGCAGCGTCATTATTCGATTCGACTGGTCTGGCCGTGCGGGGGCGGCGTAGCGGCTGCCGGCCTGCGCGTCCACTGTACGAGTATGCGCCACAGGTCATGCGGATCGAAGGGCTTGGCCAGATGCCCGTTCATGCCGGCCGCAAGGCAGGCGTCACGATGCTCGGGCAGTGCGTTGGCCGTCATGGCAATAATGGGCAAATCCTTGAGCGCTGGGTTTTGGCGGATAAGGCGGGCCGCACTCGGTCCATCCATGACCGGCATCTGCATATCCATCAACACGAGGTCGTAGCGGGTGGGCTGCGCCATCAGCATATCGACCGCCTGCTGGCCATTTTCAGCTATGTCGATGGTAAAGCCGACATCGCTAAGCAGGGCGATCGCAATCTCCTGGTTGATATCGTCGTCCTCGACCAAGAGCAGGTGCGCACTGGCCATACGACGAAGGCTATCCTGCAGCGTCTCGGCCGATTCGTCAGGATGCGCGCCAGCACTGACGACCTCGGCGCCGTCGAGCATCCGTGCCAGCAACGCGGTTACCACGTCGACCGTCAACGGCTTGAAGATTACATGATGGATGCCCGCTTCGCTGGCAGCTTCGCGCAATTCATCCAGCGCGTAGGCGGAAACCAACGCAACCTGAGGCAAGCGCGCAACCGGCAAAGCACGTATGGCATGCGCCGCCTCTACACCGTCCATGTCCGGCATCTGCCAATCGAGCAGCGCCACGTCGATCGGCCGCTGTTGGCGCGCGGCGTCCTCAATGCGCCGGAGCGCCTCTTCGCCCGAGCCGGCCGTTTCCACGATCACCCCGAGACTCTCCAGCATCTCGGCGAGCACGTAGCGCGCGCTGTAGTTGTCGTCGACCACCAGCATGCGCTTCAGTCGCAGGTCGACGGCAGGCGACGTGCGCTCCGGCGCCGTGTCGCGGCCTAGCCAGGCGGTGAACCAGAAGCAGGAACCGACACCGGGCTGGCTTTCCACGCCCACGCCGCCACCCATCAGCTCGGCCAGCGTCTTGCTGATTGCGAGCCCGAGACCCGTACCGCCGTACTTCCTTGTGGTCGAGGCGTCCCCCTGCTGGAAGCTCTGGAATAAGCGCGCAGTCTGGTCGGCGCTGAGCCCGATCCCCGTGTCGCTGACATCGAAACGCAGACGCACCCGTTGATCTCGCTCCTCCACCAGCGACACCCGGATGCGGATCTCACCACTGGCCGTGAACTTGACTGCATTGCTCGCGTAGTTGATCAATATCTGCCCCAGCCGCAGCGAATCGCCGACCAGGCTGCGCGGCACTTCGGGCTGGACCTCGACGGCGAATGCGAGGCCTTTCTCGGCCACCTTCTCGCCCACGAGCACGGTAATGTTGTCGAGCACCTGTCCAAGCTCGAAGGGCATGGTAGCAAGCGACATCTTGCCTGCCTCGATTTTCGAGAAGTCGAGGATATCGTTGATGATGCCGAGCAGGTGCTGGCTAGCCTGCTGAATCTTGCGCAGATAGTCCGATTGACGCGCGTTCAGGTCCGTGTTGCGCATCAGGTGCGACAACCCGATGATCGCATTCATCGGCGTGCGGATTTCGTGCGACATATTGGCCAGGAATTCCGACTTCACCTGTGCCGCGTGCTCGGCCGCCTGGCGTGCCTCGTGCAGCGCCTGGACGATGGCCTTGCGGTCGGTCGTATCCTCGAGAAAGCCGTTGTAATAGAGCCCGCCGTCCGTACCCTGGTAGAGGAAGGCAGTGCCGCGCAGCCAACGCGTACTCCCATCGTGTTCAATCGGAAATTCCACGTCCCAGTTCTCGCGCGCCGCGATCGCATTGCGTACCTGCTCAAACACGGTCAGGCGGTGTTCCTCCGGCATCTTGGCGAAGACGACCGCCCACTCGACCTGGCTGAGCCCAATGCCCATATCGTCCGGGCCCAGCAAGGGCCGCTGCATCGCTTCTTCGCCGCCATTGCCCAACAGCGGCTGTATGCGACGGCTGATGAATTGCGGCGCCAGGCGGTTATTCGCGTCCACCTTCAACTGGAAGATGCCGACCGGCACGTTGTCGGTGATCTCCCGCACGCGGCTTTGCGCCTTCACGAGGCGCGACTGCATTTCAGCGCGCAGCACGGTCGAACGTGCACGCGTGTATATCCAGGCCGAAAACAGGGCGATAAACAGCCCGGTCGCCAGCGCGACGGCCAGCACGGTAGATTGGGCCCACCACGGCAGGCGCCGGTCGAGCAGGACCAGCATCCAGTCGCCAGCCGGGTCATTCCAATCGATGGATACGGAACGCAATGCATAGCGCGTACCGTCGACGCTGACTTCCTGGCTCGTAGCGGCAAATGGCAGCGCCGCCGGACGTTCCGCGGGAAACATTTTGCCGAACTGGAAGCTGCGCTGCAGCGTCGCGAGCCTGGCCTCCGTGATCGGCCCGGCGAGGCGGTACAGCCAGTCGCTGCGGTTGGAAGAAAATACGGCGCCGTCGGGCGACAGGATCAGGGACGGGCCGCCATCCCAGGTGTCGAGCAGCGCGTCGAGTTTGTCGACGCGCACCTTGGTGACGATGGCACCGATCGAGGGCGACGACTCCTGATCGGTGGCGTGAATAGGGGCGGCCAGGTAGATACCGCGATTCGTGCCGTCACCGATAAGGGCCGGATAGACGCTGGGCTGATTCTGCAGGCACAGCTGCACGAACGGGGCGGAGGCCAGGTCGCGGCCCGTCATATGGCTGTCGCGGCTATCGCTGGCCGCAATCACGATGCCCTGGCGGTCGACGACGAACGCCGTGTCAAGGAGGAACAGCCTGCGCATGGACTCCAGCTTGGCCAGGACCTGCGGCGCATCGGCCTGCAGTTCGCCGCGCACCAGCTGCTTCGCCGCCATGTCCTGCGTGCCGAACACCATGATGGCGCCCATTGCGCGGCTCGCCACGGTGCCGCTCTCGAGTGCGGTCGTGAGGCTTCCAAGCGCTTGCG
>JAFAKZ010000534.1 GCA_019234745.1 Burkholderiales bacterium | reverse complement strand
CAGGATGATGCGCACATCTTCTGTACGGAAAACCAGATCGAGAGTGAGGCCAAGTCCTTCCACCAGTTTGCCATGTCCGTCTATAGCGACTTCGAGTTCGCCGACGTACAGGTAAAGCTGGCACTGCGCCCAGAGAAGCGTGCCGGTACGGACGAGACGTGGGATCGCGCCGAAGAAGGTCTGCGCGAAGCGCTGCGCGCCTGCGGCGTGGCCTGGGAAGAACTGCCGGGCGAGGGCGCCTTTTACGGTCCCAAGGTGGAATACCACATCAAGGACGCCATCGGTCGTTCCTGGCAGTGCGGCACGCTGCAGCTGGACTTCGTGCTGCCGGAGCGCCTGGGCGCCGAATACGTGGCGGAAGATAACGCACGCGTGCGCCCAGTGATGCTGCATCGCGCCATTGTCGGCTCGATGGAGCGCTTCCTCGGCATCCTGATCGAAAACCACGGTGGCGCCTTCCCCTTGTGGCTGGCGCCCGTGCAGGCGGTCGTCATGAGCATCAGTGAACACCAGGCCGATTACGCCGCCGAAATCACGGCGGAACTGCGTCGCCATGGCTTCCGTGTCGAGTCGGACTTGAGAAACGACAAAATAAGCTATAAAATACGCGAACATAGCTTGCAAAAGCTTCCTTATCAGATCGTGGTTGGCGATAAGGAAAAGGCTGGCAGCTTGGTTGCCGTTCGATCCCGCGGAGGTGAAGACCTAGGACAGATGTCAGTGCAGGCGCTCTTGGAGCGTTGGAACGCTGAACTGATCAAGGCCTAAGCTACCCGGCCTCGTCGACAGACGAGGCCGTTTTCGTCGGATCGTACGGTTTTCATTTTTGGGGAATCTCTGCGTGAACCCGCCATCGGGTACCGGTACGGTAGCCGAGCGTTTGGCGGGAGGAGGGCTGTGAACAGGGCCGTGCGCAGGGCTTTCCGTAAGGGGAGTAATAGCTATCGCTCAGGATAAAGAGCCGCGGATCAATGGTGAAATCACCGCCCGCGAAGTCCGTCTTTCCGATGAGGAAGGCGAGCAACTAGGTATCGTCAGCCTGGCTGAGGCCATGCGGATGGCGGAAGAGCGTGAAGTCGACCTGGTCGAGATCGCGCCGAATGCAACGCCACCGGTTTGCCGCCTGATGGACTATGGCAAGTTCAAGTACCGCGAAAGCAAGAAGCGTCACGAGCAGAAGCTCAAGCAGAAGCAGGTACTGATCAAGGAAGTGAAGTTCCGTCCGGGTACGGACGAGAACGACTATCAGGTGAAGTTGCGCAACGTTGTGCGCTTCCTGGAAGAAGGCGACAAGGCGAAGATCACGCTGCGTTTTCGTGGCCGCGAAATGGCGCACCAGGAAATCGGTTTAGCCCAGCTGAAGCGGGTTGAGACTGACCTGGGCGATTTGGCCGTCGTCGAGCAGTTCCCAAAGCTGGAAGGCCGTCAGATGATCATGATGCTGGCGCCGAAAAAGAAGGTCTAAGCGGTAGGTAGTGCTTGGAATACGGGGTGGCAGCAAGCCCCGGCGCGATTGAAGCAGTACGCGCCACTTGCTGCAAAAAAGCGAGGCGTTGGGTATCAAGTGCGAGCAATCGCCTCCCAAGGCCGAATCTAACTAGGCAACAACGGAGTCCGTCATGCCGAAGATGAAGACCAAATCGAGCGCCAAGAAGCGCTTGAAGGTGTTGGGCAATGGGGGCGTCAAGCGCTCCAAGGCGTTCAAGCGCCACATCCTGACCAAGAAGACCACCAAGAACAAGCGCCAGCTGCGCGGTACCACGATGGTCCACCCGACCAACATGGCATCCGTCAAAGCCATGCTGCCGTACGCTTAATCTTCTAGGGAAAGGATAGAACCATGCCTCGCGTTAAACGTGGTGTAACCGCCCGTGCACGTCACAAGAAAGTTCTCGACCTAGCCAAGGGTTACCGCGGTCGTCGTAAGAACGTATATCGTATCGCCAAGCAAGCAGTGATGAAGGCCGGTCAATATGCATACCGCGACCGTCGTCAGCGCAAGCGTCAATTCCGTCAGCTGTGGATCACCCGTATCAACGCGGCTTCGCGTGAACTGGGCCTGAGCTACAGCAAGTTCATGAACGGCCTCAAGCGCGCTGAGATCAATGTCGACCGTAAGGTTCTGGCTGATCTGGCCGTGTTTGACAAGGCAGCATTTGCCGCGATCTTCGCAAAGGCAAAGGCCAGCCTCGCCGTCTAAGCGGATGTTCGCTGAAAAAGGGGAGGCGCCAGCCTCCCTTTTTTTGTCAGATGGAAGCTTTCCGGATATATCCGGAAGGTACGCTCGCCATGCGACTTCCCACGAGGTCGCATCGCCAGCGTTGATGAGGAGTGATGCAGCATGAGCAATATTGACACCATCCTCGGCGAAGGACTGGCCGCGCTCGCCGCGACGGCCGATCCGGTCGAACTCGAAAACGTCAAGGCGCGCTATCTCGGCAAGTCCGGCGCCCTGACGGAACTCCTCAAGCAATTGGGTGCCCTGCCACCCGAGGAAAAGCGCACCCAGGGTGCCGTCATCAATCAGGCCAAGCAGGCCTTCGAGGCTGCGCTCAATGCGCGCCGCGATGCGATAGCCAGCGCCCAGCTGGAACAGCAGCTGGCCGCCGAGGCGCTCGACGTCTCCCTGCCTGGCCGCGGCCACGGTACAGGTGGCCTGCATCCAGTCAACCTGGTGAAGGAACGTATCGTCGCGCTGTTCCAATCCATCGGTTTCGACGTGGCGGAAGGCCCGGAAATCGAGAGCGATTGGTACAACTTCGAAGCGCTCAACATCCCCAAGGATCACCCCGCGCGTGCCATGCAGGACACCTTCTACGTAGAAGGTGGCGAGGCCGGCCAGCCGCCCGTGCTGCGTACGCACACGAGCCCGATTCAGATCCGCTACATGCAGGACCACAAGCCGCCGATCAAGATCGTCGCGCCGGGCCGTGTGTATCGCGTCGATTCGGATGCTACCCACTCGCCCATGTTCCACCAGATGGAGGGGCTGTGGATTGCCGAAGGCGTGAGCTTCGCTGACCTGAAAGCCACCGTCACCGACTGGCTGCGCAACTTCTTCGAACGCGACGATCTGCAGGTGCGCTTCCGCCCGTCCTTCTTCCCCTTCACTGAACCCTCGGCCGAGGTTGACGTGCTGGGCGAGCGCGGCTGGCTGGAAGTAGGCGGCTGCGGCATGGTGCACCCGAATGTGCTGCGCAACGTGGGCATCGACCCAGAGACGTACAGCGGCTTCGCTTTCGGCTTCGGTCTGGACCGCTTCGCCATGCTCTACTACGGCGTGAACGACCTGCGCCTGTTCTTCGAGAACGATCTGACTTTCTTACGCCAATTCCGTTAAGGCTTTTGGGCAAATGCCCAGCCTGACCGCGACGTAGGAATTGGACTGCGGGCCATTGCACCGCAGTCCGCAGCAAAGACAATCATTCAAGAGGCTCCAAGCCATGAAATTCTCGGAATCCTGGTTGCGCGAACTGTGCAACCCCGCGCTCGACAATGCGCAACTGGCCGAACTGCTGACGATGGCCGGCCTGGAAGTGGAAGAGAACGAACCCGCTGCGCCGGCTTTCGACAAGGTCGTGGTCGCTCAGGTACTGGAAGTGCGCCGCCACGAGAATGCGGAAAAGCTCAACGTCTGCAAGGTGGACGCGGGGCAGGGCGGCGAGCCGCTGCAGATCGTCTGCGGCGCACCGAACGTGGCACCTGGCGTCAAGGTGCCGTGCGCCCTGGT
>JAFAKZ010000372.1 GCA_019234745.1 Burkholderiales bacterium | reverse complement strand
TAAGCACGGCGTTTTCCCCGCTGCGCGCGGTACGCCGGGCAAGACGCGGCTGACCATCGGTACGGTGGACAACCACGATATGGTGGTGATGCGCGAGCTGTCGAAGGGCTTCGAGCAGCAGCACCCCGATATCGAGCTGGACTGGCGAGTGTTGGAAGAGGGCACGCTACGCCAGCGCCTGATGAGCGATGTGGCCATTGCGGATGGTCAGTTCGACGTGATGACGGTCGGCACCTACGAAGTGCCCATCTGGGCCAAGCAGGGCTGGATCGTCCCGATCGCGCACCTGCCCCCACGCTATGACGTGGACGACCTGCTGCCCACCGTGCGTGCGGCGCTATCTTTCGACCGCGAGCTGTACGCCTTGCCCTTCTACGGCGAAAGCTCCATGACCTACTACCGCACCGACCTGTTCCGCCAGGTCGGCATCACGATGCCCGCGCAGCCCAGCTATGACGAGATAGCCGACTATGCCGCCCGCCTGCACGACCCCGCGCATGGCGTCTACGGCGTCTGCCTGCGCGGCAAGCCGGGCTGGGGCGAGAATATGGCGCTGATCGGCACAATGGTGGACGCCTACGGCGGGCGCTGGTTCGACGAGCGCTGGCAGGCGGAAATCGACGGCCCCGCCTGGCACGCCGCCATCGGACGCTATCTGGATCTGCTCAAGCGCTTCGGCCCACCCCACGCGGAGCAGAATGGCTTCAACGAGAATTTGAAGCTGTTCGCCGACGGCCATTGCGCGATGTGGGTAGACGCCACCGTCGCGGCCGGCAGCCTGTTCGACCCGCGTCAATCAAGAGTCGCCAACGACCTCGCCTATGTAGCAGCACCCGTCGCCAAGACGACGCGTGGCACCGCTTGGCTATGGAGCTGGGCGCTGGCCATCCCCGCCTCGTCTGCCCACCAGCGAGCGGCACAAGCCTTTGTCACCTGGGCCACCAGCAAGGAATACGTGGCGCAAGTCGCCAAGCGCTACGGCTGGATCGCCGTCCCGCCCGGCACTCGCCGCTCCACCTACGCCAACCCCGGCTACCGCAAGGCGGCACCGTTCGGCCTGTTCGTGGAGCAGGCCATCAACAGCGCCGACCTGCAGACGGCAACGCTGGAGCCCAAGCCTTATATAGGCATCCAGTATGTCGGCATTCCGGAATTCCCCGCCATCGGCAACCAGGTAGGCGAGGAAATCGCCCGCGTACTGCGCGGCGAGCAGACGGCCGACCAGGCGCTAAAGCGGGCGCAGTTGTTGACGGTGGAGCAGATGAAGGTGGGGGGGTATGGGCAGTGATGGCCGCTATACTAGCCTTCGCGAACCTTTCCTTGATGCCGACATGCCCAGCTTAGACGACTTCCTTGCCCTCGACATGCTCACGCTGCGCGACCATACGCTACACGCCGGCGATAGTTTCGACACGGCGCAGCAGCGTGCGCAGCTGGTCAAGACGCTGGCCGAGGCTGAAGTCTGTACGGTAGCGCGCGCAGGCAATCTGCTTGCCTATGCCATGCTGCGGCCGGAGACCGACGGCTGCTGGTTCGTGACGGGCTTCAACACCCATCCGGCGCACCGCAATGCGGCCGTGATGCAGGAACTGATTGCCGGCATCGTCGCCTTGGCGCGGGAGCATGGCATTGCGGCGCTGCGCAGCCACGTGTACAAGACCAATGCGCTGTCCTTGGCTTTCCACCGCCGCCTGGGTTTTGCCGTGACGCGGGAGAACGACAAGGCCGTCGAATTCACCGCCACCCTGGCCGATCTCGCGCAACGCCCCGCCGTGCGCCGCGCCATGGCTCAAGCAGCTACCTGAACGGCACGGGGAACACAGGCAGACTCGCTTCCCCCGTTGCGTTCACTGCCGCCACGCCGAATACATAGTTGTCCTTCGACACGCCCTTGAGCGTGTAGCGCCCCACCTTGCCCACGTCCATACTCTGCTGCCAGGTGCTGGCATCGGGTTCGCGCCAATAGATGCGATAGCCAGCCACGTCCGCGTCGCTGCTCTGCTGCCAGCGCAGCGTGCTGTCGTTGGTCAGCTCCGTCACTTCCAGGCCGACACCTTCGGGGCTTGCGGGAGCGAGCGCCAGGCTGGCGAGTCCCGCCGCATTGGCCTGTGCCACACGGGCGACGTAGGCGGGTTCGACGTACTGCGTCAGGTCGCCGTACTGCACGCCGTTCTCCAGGCGCACATCCTGGTGCTGGTGGGCGAAGTTCTCAAACGGTTCGGTAAAGCGCACGGCCGGGTAGCCGCGTTCCAGGAAGGGCAGGTGGTCACCGCCGCGCAGGAAGCGGTCGGCGCGGCCGATCAGCTTCACGTGGAAGCCGGGCAGATAGCGCTCGGCTGCGTCCTTCAGGTAGCGCCCCCACTCGGCCGTGGGTGTGTCGGCCCCGCCCCCGCTGCGGGCGATCGTCTCCAGCTGCGCGCGGCTGGCGTCGAGCGGCACATAGGGTGTGATAGGCATGGGATGGTTCTGCTGCGCGCTCAGCATCATCTTCAAGAGCGGCGAGAAACCGTCGGCAAACAGGCGCACCTGCATATCGTCGCGCTGGCCCTGGTCACCCACGGGCGTGCCGATGATGTCGTTGGTGATCATGCCGATGATATTGCGACGGTTGCGGGCGGCCGTTTCCGCATAGTGGTTGGCGCCCCACAGGCCCTGTTCTTCGCCGGCCACCGTCATGAACACGAGCGTGGCCGGCCATCTATGCGGGGCGAAGGCGCAGGCCATGGCCATCGTGGCGGCCGTGCCGGAAGCGTCGTCGTCGGCACCCGGGGCGTCGCGCGTCGTGTCCATCACGTCGGTACCGCGCGAATCGTAGTGGCCGCTCACCACCAGCACGCGCTCAGGCTCCGCCGTGCCCTTGAGGGTGGCCACCACGTTCACGACTTTCACGGGCGCCTTCAGGCGCGCCCCGGCCGGCTCTTCGTATTCGTCGAACTCGACCGTCATGCGCCCATCGCTCTTGGCCGCGCACTTATCCAATTCGGATTTGATCCAGCGCCGCGCGGCACCGATGCCGCGCGTGTCCGATGTCGCATCGGACAGGGTGTTGCGCGTGCCGAAGGCGACCAGCCTGTCGTCGATGGCCTTGATGTCTTCCGCATGGATCGCCGTCAGCACCTTGGCAACGGTAGGGTCAGGTGCGTCGCCGGCGTGGGCGAACAGGCAGCTCAGGGCCAGGGCGACGAGATTGCGCAGCGGGCGGTGCATGGGGCGTCCCTTCTTCTGATGGATGGGCGGCCTCTACAGTACGCTCATCACCCACTTTCCCCAAACATTCTGGTACTGCAGTGCAGCACCCGCATCGGCTAGCGTCTTAGGCCTTCTGCATTTTGACGTGCGTACTTGCAGCCATCTGGCTGGCAGCGCCCTGCTGCACGTAGTAGCCGGCCAGCGCATCCACGCCAGCCACCATGATGCAGGTGACGAAGAGCGCGACGATGGCGTTGCCAAGGCGTACAGTGATCGAGAGTTTCGGTGCGTTGTTCATGGTCCTGCTCCTTGCCTTGTTCATCGACCTCTCGGCAAACCCGCGGGGCGTTGAACTGGTGATGGTTGGTGGGGCGCGTCTTGCTTTTGTTGAGTGCATCCTCGCAAAAGCCGGTGAGCAATTCCCCTGCCTTGCGACCATCTGCGCAAAACGTGGTGCGAAATACCCTCAGCGGCGACGGATTTCGCGCGCATCGTTCGGCAGCACAGTTACTCGCTGCTAACATGCCGCATCCCACCGACTGCCATTGCCATGCAAACGACGCCTACCTGGTCCAGCCTCGCCGCCGCACTGAGTCACTACGACGACGAATTCCCACGCGAAGCCATCGAGGGAGCACTGGCCCACCCCGAAATTGCCGCCCAACCCTTGCTGGACGAGTTGGACGCCTGCGCCAGCAACCCGGCCAAGCGCTGCGACGACGAAGAAGGGTGGATGCTGCACCTGTACGCCATCTACTTCCTCGCCAGCTGGCGCGACGCACGCGCCTTTGCACCGCTCTTGCGTATTGCCCGCCTGAAGGAATCTGTGCTGGAAACGCTGCTGGGCGACCACCTGACGGAAGGCCTGCCGCGCGCCTTGGCAGCGACTTGCCCGGCGGACGGCGAGGGGGAGCTGCAGGCCCTCGCATCCGACCGCAAGGCCTACTTCTGGGCGCGCTCTGCCGCCCTGCGCGCACAGGCCCTGCGTGCGCTGGAAGGAGATATGCCGCGCGCGGCGCTGCTCGCGTGGCTCAAGGAGGAAGGTGAGCGCGAGGCGGACCGCATGGTCGACGGTAATCTGCAGCCGGAGACAGGGGAGGACACGGACTACCTGTCGGAACTTGTGGTGACCATGCAGGAAATCGGTGCGTCCGAGCTGTCGGACTTGGTGGCGCAATGGTTCGACGACGACTTGATCAGCCAGGAGATGGCGTCGAAGGCCGACACGCTGGCGCTATTGGCGCGCGACTGGGTAGCCTGCCAGGCGGAAGAGCTGGCGCATGGTTGGGGCTACCCGCGCGATACGGTGGCGGAGCTGGGCCGCTGGGCCTGTTTCCACCCGGATGAAGATGACGATGAGGAAGACGACGGGCCGCCGCAGGAGCCCTTTGTGCGCGAGGCACCCAAGGTCGGCCGCAACGATCCTTGCCCGTGCGGCAGTGGCAAGAAATACAAGAAATGCTGTGGGGCCACAATAGCCTGAAAAATAAGCACTTGTACATTACAGTGTAAGGTATATGAGTACGTCGAATATGGGCGTACCGTAAAGCGGATACCATTTAATAAGAAGCATTCAGACAAGGAGCCAGCAGGTATCGGCCGCGCCGCTGGGCGCGACCGATGCGAAGAGCATCGTGATCAGTTCGCAGATCGGTCGCTATGGACTTCTTTGCCGACGAGGCAACCGTTGCCGCTCTCAAATCCCGGCTAGACGGAGCATCCGCCGCGCCCGCTGAAGTATTGTCCGAACTCGCCTGGTACCTGCGCCAGCGCGACACGCGCCAAGCTTTGGCACTGGCCGACCAGATCGACGCCGGCCCCCTCATCCCTGACGTTATCCGTGTACGCACCAATCTGGTGCGTGCCGAGGTCGCCATGCTGTTCGGCGACTTGCTCCGCGCGCGCAATCTGCTCGCGACGGCGGAATCGATCAGCGCCGCCTGTGGCGATGCCTGCGGAGAGGGTGACACGCACCTGCTCAGCGCTGCGCTCGCTCATGGCCAGGGCGACCTGAGCAGCTTCCACGCCCATACTGAACAGGCCGCGCATTGCTTTGCCCGCGCTGGCGATCGGCGCCGCCAGCGTCTGGCCGACGCCTTCACCAGCCTGGCGCGCGTTTACGCCGACCCGCGCATGGACGACCATATGGCACGCCAGCCAGGCGACGACGGGGATGCCGCCGTCGCCGTACTGCTAGGGCTGGCCTCGGCCCTGCGCTCCTTCCAGGCCGGCGACAACGCCCAGGCCGCGGCCGAGCTGACACGCCTACTCGAACCCGCCGAATCGGCCGGCATGGTGCAGATGCGCTTGCATATCGGCGTATCGCTGAGCGCCGCGCTGTCCAACCTGGATGACAAGCACGCAGCACTGGAATGCCTGGAGCGCACGTTGGAATTGGCGCGGGAGACGGGTTGGCCGCTGGTGATCGGCGACGCCCTGGCGCTCTTGGGCAACCTCACCTGTGAGATGGGCCAACCGGAACGCGCGATCACACTGCTGAAGGAAGCACAGGAGTGGCTCAGCATCGTGCCCGATGCGCGCGCCAACGCCATCGTCAGCACCTACCTGGGGCATGCGGAACTTTCGGCCGGCCAGGTGGAGGAAGCGCTGCGCCACGCCGAAGCAGGCCGCACCACGCTAAGCTGGGCAGTACGTATCGATGCCACCTTGCTGGCTGCACGCGCACTGCGCCGCCTGGGCAAAGTAGAGGAAGCCAAGGCGACGGCGCAGGAGGCGGTGGTGATCAGCGAGCAGCACAACCTGCCCGTATGGCATGTGGAAGCGCTGCGCACGCTGGCGGAAATCCACGTCGCCCACCCCACGTTGGGCGAGGAGCAGATGCCCTTGAGCCTGTTAGAGCGGGCGCGCAGCATCGTCGATCACCTGGGCGGTCACGCCGAGGCGGTGGCGCTGCTCAACCAGCTCTCGCATGCCTACGAGGCGGCGGGCGACATGTCTAGCGCGCTGACGGCCGAACGCCAGGCGCGCAGCAAGGCGAGCCGTGCCGAGCGCAAGCGGGTGGACAATCTGCTGACGCTCTTGGAGATGCGCCACAAGTCCGAACGCGAGCGGGCCGATGCCGAGCACCAGCGCGACCTGGCCCGCGCGGAGGCGGCACGGGCGCACGAGCTGGAATCCTCGCTCGATACGCTGGAAAGCCTGGGTCGCATTGGCCGCGAGATCATCGCCAACCTGGAGCTGTCGAACGTGCTCAACGCGCTCGTCACCCACCTGGGCAAGCTGATGCACGTGAGCTACGTGGGCATGTCGGTGCTGGAGTCGAACGGTCGGTTGATGGTGCGGCGCGGCATTGAGGAAGGTGAGGTCCTGCCCGAGCGGCGCGTGTCGCTGGACGACCCGAATTCGCTGGCCGCGCAGAGCGCGCGCGAACGGCGCGAGATCCTGACCGAATGGGACAAGGGTGCGCGCAACCCCTCCCATATTCCGGGCACCAAGGCCATGGGTGTGGCCTGGTTCGGACCCTTGCTGGTAAGCGACGAGCTGGTGGGCGTGCTTACCATCCAGTCTAGCCAGAAGGGTGCCTACGGCGAGCGCGAACAGCTGATCCTGCGCACGCTCAGCGCCTATGTGGCGGTGGCTGTTGCCAACGCGCGCGCCTACACGCGCCTGGGTGAGCAGCATGCGCGCCTGATGTTGGTGGAGGCGGAGATGCGCCGCCTCGCCACCACCGATGCGCTTACCAATATCCCCAACCGGCGCCAGTTCCTGATTGCGCTGCGCAATGAGTCACGTCGTGTACAGCGTACAGGCAGGCCGATCTCGGTGGTAATGGGTGACATAGACCACTTCAAGACGATCAACGATACCTTTGGCCACGCCGCGGGTGATCATGTGCTGGCGCGCGTGGCGCGCATCCTGGAAAACAACAAGCGCGGCATGGATACGGTGGGACGTCTGGGCGGTGAAGAGTTCGCCCTGCTGCTGCCGGAAACGGATATTCAGCAGGCGGCGGAAGTGGCCGACCGCCTGCGCAGCCTGATCGCGTCCGACAAGGTAGTTTGGGAAGGAAGGCCGATACCGGTTACCATGAGCTTCGGCTGCGCCATGCTGGACGCTACTACGGAGGCCGATGACGCAACGGGCGAAACAGAGGCCGTGCTGCAGTCCGCCGACCGCGCGCTCTACTACGCCAAGGATGCCGGCCGCAACCAGACCGCCCTGCTACGCGATGGCGTATGCGGCCTGATCGAACCACTCGCCGGCGCGGAGTGACGCAAGACGCGTCGACTACGCTGGCTCCGATGTAATCGACCGCGATGAAACATATCTCCCCGCAAGAACTCGCCCAATGGCTGGCCGACGCCAGCAAACCCCAACCCCTGTTGCTGGACGTGCGCGAAACCTGGGAATTCGGCATTTGCCGCATCGTGGGCGCGGAGAACCGCCCCATGAACACCATCCCCGGCCAGGTGGACGAACTGGACGCCGAGCGCCCCACGGTGGTGATCTGTCACCACGGCATGCGTAGCTACCAGGTGGGCGCCTATCTGGAGCGCGCCGGCTTTGACGATATCTATAACCTGACGGGAGGCGTGGCGGCCTGGGCGGATGAGGTAGAGCCGACGATGGCGCGGTACTGACCGCGCCCAAAAAAAAGCGCGGTTCAGAGCCCGCGCTGTTCAGTTGATCCTGCAAGGGGAAAACAGGATTCGAGGAGAAGCAACCGTAATGCACAAAACCCAGGATTTTGCACTGCATCACGGTAGGTATGATTGTCTGCGTCGCTTGAAGTTCCGCATCGGATTTACCTTCCTCCTGCTGAGCCTGCTGACCTATAGTGTCGCCTCCACCCCGCCGGGGCCAGCTTCGGTGCGCGCCGCCTGGCACAGCTCGGAAGCGCGGCTCCTGGACCGGCATGGCATTCTGATCCAGCAAAGCCGTGTCGATACAACGCGGCGCGCGCTCGACTGGGTGCCGCTGGAACGCATATCGCCCCTGCTGGTGCAGGCCGTGATCGCGGCCGAGGACAAGCGCTTCTACCAGCACCACGGCGTGGACTGGGCCGCCATGACGTCGGCTGCCTTCGATTCCGCCGAGGGCGAACTGCGCGGGGGCAGTACGCTTAGCATGCAGCTTGTTGGCCTGCTCGACCCCGAGCTGCAGGCGGATGGGCACCGCAACCCCTGGCAGAAGCTGCGCCAGCTATGGGCGGCAGAGCGCTTGGACGGGCGCTGGCGCAAGCAGGACATCCTGGAGGCGTATTTGAACCTGGCCTCGTTCCGGGGCGAGCTGGTGGGTGTGGATGCCGCCAGCCGCGTGTTGCTGGGCAAAGCACCGGCCGACTTGAACCAACGTGAAGCGTGGATGCTGGCGAGCCTCTTGCGTGCGCCGAATGCCATCCCCGAACTGGTGGCGCGGCGCGCCTGCGCGCTGGCGGGCGTGGCGGCCGACTCCCCCGCTTGCGAAACCTTGCGCGCCAATATCGGCGCCCACCTGGCGGCGCCGCCCAATGCGGTGGGCGGGCCGGACGAGGCGCCGGAACTGATGGCACAGTTGCAACCGGCCGCCGGCAGCACCGTGCGCACGACGCTGGATGCCGCCTTGCAGATGCGCACCCGCGCGCTGCTGCGCGACCAGATCGCCCAGCTCGAAGGCCGCAATGTGCGCGACGCAGCAGCCGTCATTCTGGACAACGACACGGGCGAGGTGAGGGCTTGGGTGGGCCATCCGGGCAAGGCGGCTGGCGCGCGCTTTGTCGACAGCGTGGTGGCGCCGCGCCAAGCCGGCTCCACGCTCAAGCCCTTCCTCTACAGCCTGGCCTTCGAGCGCAAGCTGCTCACGCCTGCCTCGCTGCTGGACGATTCGCCTGTGGCGCTGAGCACGCCGGGTGGCCAGTACGTGCCACAGAACTACGACCACCATTTCCGCGGCCCCGTAAGCGTACGCGAGGCGCTGGCCTCCTCACTCAACGTGCCCGCCGTCAAAACGCTGATGCTCACGGGGCTGGACGACTTCCACGCGCGACTGGGCACGCTGGGTATCGCGCTGCCCGAGCCGGCCGCCCACTATGGTTTCAGCCTGGCGCTCGGTGCGGCCGAGGTGCGTCTGATCGACCTTGCCAACGCTTACCGCACGCTGGCTGACGGGGGGCGCTGGTCGCGCTGGCAGCTGTTGCCTGGGCGAGCCGAACCATCGCGTCAAGTCGTCGACCCGGCGGCCGCCTGGCTTGCTACTGATATCCTCGCTGACCGCGCTGCACGTGCCCCAGCCTTCGGCCTGGATAATGTGCTGGCAGCCCCTGCTTGGGTTGCGGCCAAGACAGGGACCAGCAAGGACATGCGCGACAACTGGTGCGTGGGCTATACCGCGCGCCACACGGTAGGCGTGTGGGTAGGTAACGCCGATGGCGAGCCCATGTGGGACGTATCGGGCGTGACGGGCGCGGCGCCGGCCTGGCGCGCCCTGGTCGCACAACTGGCCGACGGCAACATGGCACCGCCGCATCCCGCCGGGGTCGAGTTGCGGCAGATTCGCTTCATCCCCGCTAGCGAAGCACCACGCCGCGAATATTTCATGGCAGGCACGGCGCAGGACGTGATCGAGCAGGTAGGGAACGATGTGGCGCCGTCCATCGTCTACCCCTTGGAGGGCTTGATCGTGGCGCTCGATCCCGATATACCAGCGCAACACCAGTTGATCTGGCTGCATGCGAGCGGCGCTGCGGCGCTCAACTGGCGGATGGACGGGCACCCGTTGGGCAGCGCAGGTGCTTCTGTCGCCTGGGCGCCAACACCAGGACGACATCTGTTAGCGTTGGCCGACGCCGCAGGCCACGAAAAAGCCCATGTTCGATTTGAAATTCGGGGACGTTACAGCCGATAACTAAATGAATAGTGGCGCAACATCGCAGGGACACGCGTCAAGGCATGTAAATCCAGATGCACGTTGCATGTAATTGGCATTAGAATCCCCCGACCGTGCGAGGGAGACGGGGATCCAATGAGGTTCGCGCTCCGGAAGGCAAGCTCGACATACCCCAGGTAGTCAGGACGCTAAAACGTGGTTTTTTCGTTTTTCAAGAAAAAGGACAATGAGCCGGAAGAGGCGCTGCCCAAGCAGCCGCGCATCGTCCAGCCCAAGCCGCCACAGCAGGCGGCTGAGCCCGCTGCCAAGCCGGCTGCGGACGCCCCGCAGCCAAAGGCAGACCTGCCTTCGCTCGACTTTGCCACCATCGGCCCCTCGTCCATTTCCAGTGCGCGTATCGATGTGGTCGAAACGTCCGACCTGCTGTCGCCCGCCATGGAGCAGGCCGCCATCTGCTTTGCCAATGACCAGGTGGACGACGCCATCGCCATCCTGGCCGATGACCTCGACACGGCGGACGGCCACGGCCTCGACACTTGGCTGATGCTGTTCGACCTATACCAGATGCGTGGCCGCCGCGCCGATTTCGACGAACTGGCGCTGCGCTTCGTCGTGCGCTTCGAGCGCAGTGCCCCCGTGTGGCAGGAGACCGGCAAGTCGAGCAAGCCCGGTGCCGCCGCACCGGCCAAGGCGGGTGGCCCCTACTTCCTGTTCCAGCCCAAGCTCAATGGCGAGGCCATCGAGGCAATGCTGGACCAGCTGGAAAAACTCGTGCTGGACGGCGCACCCGTGCGCGTGGATTTCGGCCGTGTGGAAGAGGTGGAGCCGGCCGCTGCCACGGCCATCGTCTGTCGCTGGGCCAAGTTCAAGAAAAAGAAGGCGAAGTTCCAGCCGGCTGGTGGCCCTGCGCTGGCCGACAAGCTGCGCGGCAAGATCGAAGTGATGCGTCGTGCCGAGGACGAAGGCCCGTATTGGCTGCTGCTGTTGGAAATCTACCAGATGCTGGGCCTGCAGGAAGATTTCGAGAACCTCGCCGTTGACTACGCAGTGACCTTCGAAGTGTCGCCGCCCTCCTGGGATGCCACGGCCAAGACGAAGACGGCCAAGGAAGTGGCCGACGAAGAAGCGAAACTGCGTGCCGAGGCCCCGATCGCCGAACCGGAGAAGGACGCTTATGTGTTCGACGGTGCCATCGTGAACGCGACGGACGCCATGCTCCAGCCGCTGGTTACCTATGCGGCTACGCATGCGGAGGTACGCATCGACTTCTCCAAGGTGCCGCGCGTGGATTTCGTCAGTGCCGGCATGCTGATGAACGTGCTGGTTGCGATTACGGCGCAGTCCAAGCAGGCCGTCATCATCGGCGCGAACGAGCTGATCGTGGCGCTGTTCCGCATCATGGGCATTTCGGAAGTATCGACTATCGTCCGCAAGAAATAAGCCACGCGACCGGTACCGCCGGTCCGCTACGCTTGCAAATCATTCCCCAGCACCCATCTTGGAAACTATCGCAACCAAGGATAGTTTCCATGCAGCAATTCGACGGCACTACCATCGTCTCGGTGCGGCGCGGCGATAGCGTTGCCCTGGGCGGCGACGGCCAGGTTACGCTCGGCAACGTCGTCATCAAGGCCACCGCGCGCAAGGTACGCAAGCTCTACCACGACAAGGTCCTGGTCGGCTTTGCCGGCGGCACGGCCGACGCTTTCACCCTGTTCGAACGTTTTGAAGCCAAGCTGGAAAAGCACCAGGGCCACCTGCTGCGCTCGGCCGTCGAACTGGCCAAGGACTGGCGCACCGACCGCATGCTGCGCAGGCTCGAAGCGATGCTGATCGTCGCCGACAAGACGGCTACGCTGGTCATCACGGGCAACGGAGACGTGCTGGAACCGGAGCAGGGCATCGCCGCCATCGGCTCCGGCGGCGCCTATGCCCAGGCAGCCGCCCGTGCGCTATTCGAGAACACGGAGTTCGAACCGGCCGATATTGTCAAGAAATCGCTGGAGATTGCCGGCGATATCTGCATTTACACGAATCACAACCACGTGATCGAAACGCTCTAAGGTCGAACAATGACTGAGATGACCCCCCAGGAAATCGTCCATGAACTGGACAAGCATATCGTTGGCCAGCACAAGGCCAAGCGCGCCGTAGCCGTCGCCCTGCGCAACCGCTGGCGCCGTCAGCAGGTGGCCGAGCCACTGCGCCAGGAAATCACGCCCAAGAACATCCTCATGATCGGCCCCACCGGCGTGGGCAAGACGGAAATCGCCCGCCGTCTGGCGCGACTCTGCAATGCCCCCTTCATCAAGGTGGAAGCGACCAAGTTCACGGAAGTGGGCTATGTTGGCCGCGACGTGGACAGCATCATCCGCGACCTGGTCGAGTTCGCCTTGAAGCAGACGCGCGACCAGGCCATGCGCCGTGTACGCACGCTGGCCGAGGACGCCGCCGAAGAACGCGTGCTGGACGCCCTGCTGCCACCGCCCCCGCACGCCTACGGCAACGAACCCACGCAAGGCACTGGCAACGAAACGCGCCAGAAATTCCGCAAGATGCTGCGCGAGGGCAAGCTGGACGACAAGGAAATCGAGATCGAAGTGGCCGAGGCGCAGATGACGGCCGAGATTTTTGCGCCGCCCGGCATGGAAGACCTTACCAGCCAGATCCAGAACATGTTCCAGGGCATGGCCCAGCAAAAGCGCCGCAGCAAGAAGCTGAAGGTGGCGGAAGCCATGAAGGTGTTGGTGGACGAAGAGGCCGCGCGCCTCGTGAACCACGACGAACTGAAGACCGAAGCGCTGGCATCCGTCGAGCAGAACGGCATCGTCTTTATCGACGAGATCGACAAGGTCACCAGCCGCAGCGAAGGCTCGGGCGCCGACGTCTCCCGCCAGGGCGTGCAGCGCGACCTGCTGCCGCTGGTGGAAGGTACCACGGTGAGCACGAAATACGGCATGGTTAAGACGGACCACATCCTCTTCATCGCCTCCGGCGCCTTCCACCTCGCCAAGCCATCCGACCTGATCCCGGAACTGCAGGGCCGCTTCCCCATCCGCGTGGAACTGGAGTCTCTCTCGGTCGCCGACTTCGAACAGATACTCACCAGCACGGACGCCTGCCTTACACGGCAGTATGAAGCGCTGTTGGCGACGGAAGACGTGAAACTGGACTTCACCGCGGACGGTATCCGGCGCCTGGCCGAGATTGCCTACCAGGTTAACGAGAAGACGGAAAACATCGGCGCGCGGCGCCTGTATACGGTGATGGAGCGGCTGTTGGAGGATGTGGCGTTCGACGCCAAGGCGGGTGTGGTGACGGTGGACGCGGCTTTCGTCGACGGCAAGCTGGGTGAGTTGGCGGAGTCGGAGGATTTGGCGCGG
Source organism: Burkholderiales bacterium (assembly GCA_019234745.1). Classification (GTDB taxonomy): domain Bacteria; phylum Pseudomonadota; class Gammaproteobacteria; order Burkholderiales; family Chitinimonadaceae; genus JAFAKZ01. Next base: position 12 of record JAFAKZ010000372.1, on the reverse strand, counting down.
TACGTGCTGTAA
>JAFAKZ010000327.1 GCA_019234745.1 Burkholderiales bacterium | reverse complement strand
GTTTGGATTAACCTAGCGCTCGCTTGATTCTTATTGATCGCGCCCGACTTTGCAAGGATTCGCCATGACCGAGGCCTTTATCTACGACGCCATCCGCACCCCGCGTGGGCGTGGCAAACCCGACGGCAGCCTGCACGAGGTAAAGCCCGTCACGCTGCTCACGGGGCTCATGCATGCGCTGGAAGCGCGCACGGGGCTCGATACGGCCCTGGTCGACGACGTGGTGCTGGGTTGCGTGACGCCCGTCGGCGACCAGGGGGGCGACATCGCCAAGACGGCGGCACTGGCGGCTGGCTGGGACTGGCGTGCGGCCGGTGTACAGGTGAACCGCTTCTGCGGCTCGGGCCTGGAGGCAGTCAACCTGGCCGCACAGAAGGTGCGTTCGGGCTGGGAGGACGTGGTGGTCGCGGGCGGCGTCGAATCGATGTCGCGCGTGCCCATGGGCTCGGACGGCTGGGCCATGGCCACCGACCCCGAGACCGCCCGCGCCATCGGCTTCGTGCCGCAGGGCATCGGCGCGGACCTGATTGCCACGCTGGAAGGCCTCAGCCGTGCCGACGTCGATGCCTTTGCCGTGGAGAGCCAGCGCCGCGCGGCCCTCGCACGCAGCGAAGGGCGCTTCGAGCGCTCCATTGTGCCGGTGATGGACCGCAACGGCCTGCCCATCCTGACGCAGGATGAATTCATCAAGCCCACGACCACGCTGGAAGGCCTGGCCAAGCTCAAGCCCAGCTTCGAACAGATGGGTGCCATGGGCTATGACGCGCTGGCACTCAAGCGCTACCCCTGGGTGGAGCGCATCGCCCACGTGCACCACGCGGGCAACGCGTCTGGCATCGTCGACGGCGCGGCCCTCGTACTTGTGGGTAGCGAAGTGGCCGGCAAACGCTTCGGCTGGACGCCGCGTGCCCGTGTGGTGGCGACGGCCCTGACGGGCACCGACCCGACCATCATGCTTACCGGCCCGGCGCCCGCCACGCGCAAGGCGCTGGAGAAGGCTGGGCTGGCGGTGGAGGATATCGACCTGTTCGAGGTCAACGAAGCCTTTGCCGCCGTCGTCATGCGTTTCGCCCGCGAGATGGGCGTGGGCATGGACCGCATCAACGTGAACGGCGGTGCTATCGCCATGGGTCATCCGCTAGGTGCCACGGGGGCCATGATTCTGGGCACCTTGGCGGACGAGCTGCATCGCCGCCAGCTGCGCTACGGCCTCGCCACGCTGTGCATCGGCGGCGGCATGGGCATTGCAACGATTATCGAACGGGTGTGAGGACAGCCATATGAGCGCTATTCGCTACGAACAAGACGCCGGCGGCATCGTCACGCTGACCCTCGATGCCCCGGATTCCGCCGTCAACGTCATGGACAGTCTGTTCCGCCAGAGCCTGCACGAGGTGGTGACGCGGCTGGCGGCTGGGAAGGACGCTATCCGCGGTGTGATCATCGCCTCCGCGAAATCCAGCTTCTTCGCCGGCGGCGACCTCAAGGAACTGATCAGCGTGCAGCCGGAAGGCGCGGCCGACTTCTACCGCATGGTGGAGGCCATGAAGGCCGACTTCCGCGCACTGGAAACGCTGGGCAAGCCCGTGGTGGCGCTGATCAACGGCGCCGCGCTGGGCGGTGGCTGGGAAGTCGCGCTGGCCGCGCACCACCGTATCGCATTGGACGACAAACGTACCAAGCTGGGCCTGCCGGAGGTGACCCTGGGCATGCTGCCCGGCGCGGGCGGCATCACGCGCATGGTGCGCCTGTTGGGCCTACAAGGGGCGTTTGAATACATTCTGGAAAGCAAGCAGTTCGACCCGGCCAAGGGGCGCGAGATCGGCTTGATCCATGATCTGGCCGCTACGCCCGACGAGATGCTGGCCAAGGCGCGCGCCTGGATAGACGCGCACCCATCCTCGCAGCAGCCATGGGATACCGATGGCTACAAGCTGCCCGGCGGCGCGCTCAGCCACCCCAAGGTGGCGCAGATGCTGGCCGTGGCGCCCGCCATGCTGTACGAGAAGACGCGCGGCAACTACCCCGCACCAGAAGCGGCCTTGGCCGCCATGGTGGAAGGGGCGCAGGTCGACTTCGCGACCGCTGCGCGCATCGAGTCGCGCTACTTCACCCATCTGGTCACAGGGCAGGTCGCCAAGAATATGATCGGCACCCTGTTCTTCGCCATGAACGAGATCAAGGGCGGGGCGGGGCGGCCGGCCGCTATCGAGGCACGCAAGCTCAAGCGCGTGGGCGTGCTGGGTGCGGGCATGATGGGTAGCGGCATTGCCTGGGCTTGCGTATCCAAGGGTATAGCCGTGGTGCTCAAGGACGTGAATGTGGAGGCGGCCGAGCACGGCAAGGCCTACAGCGCCAAGCTGCTGCAGAAGCGCGTGGCGCAGGGCCGCATGACGCAGGAGGCGGCCGACGCCGTGCTCGCGCGCATCCAACCGACGACGGATGCCGCCGACCTGGCCGGCTGCGAACTAGTGATCGAGGCTGTATTCGAGAGTCGCGAGCTGAAGGCGCGCGTGACGCAGGAGATCGAGGCCGTGCTGGGTGCGGATGCCGTTTTCGCCTCCAACACCTCGACGCTGCCCATCACGAGCCTGGCGCAGGCTTCCAGTCGCCCCACCAATTTCATCGGCCTGCACTTCTTCAGCCCCGTCGACAAGATGCAGCTGGTCGAGATCATCAAGGGCCGCGACACCAGTGCCGCGACGCTCGCGCTGGCCTACGACTTCGTGACGCAGATTGGCAAGACACCTATTGTGGTGAACGACGGCCGGGGCTTCTTTACCAGCCGCGTGTTCGGCACCTATGTGAACGAAGGCATGGCCATGCTGGCCGAAGGCGTGCCGCCCGCCATGATCGAGCAGGCGGGCCTGCAAGCCGGCATGCCGGTGGGGCCCTTGGCGGTGACGGACGAGGTCAGCCTGAGCCTGTGCCATCACATCATGAAGCAGGCGCAGGCCGACCTGGGCGACAACTATGTGCCTCATCCCGCCGATGCGGTGGTCGCGCGCATGCTGGACGATTTCAAGCGCGCCGGCCGCGCGGCAGGCGGCGGCTTCTACGACTACCCCGAAGGCGGCAAGAAGCAGCTGTGGAGCGGCTTGTCAGCCTTCGCGCAGCCAGGCAAGGCGCTGCCCGATATGCAGGAGCTGATCGACCGCCTGCTGTTCGCCCAGGCGCTGGAAACGCTGCGCTGCTTCGACGACGGTGTGCTGGAGCATGGGCGCGACGCCGACGTGGGCAGCATCCTGGGCATCGGCTTCCCCGTCTGGACGGGTGGCGCCGCCAACTACCTGCGCCAGTACGGCC
>JAFAKZ010000250.1 GCA_019234745.1 Burkholderiales bacterium | reverse complement strand
CGTCACGTAGCCGTCGCTGGGGGCCGTAATTACGATCTGATGTGCACCGGCGCCAGCGCCCGGCTTACCGCCGAACGACTCCAGGCGCGTCTTGGCGCGCGTGAGCTCGGCTTCCGCCTGCGTGTAGCCACTCTCGGCTGCTTCGATATCCTTGGTGGCAGCGGCGCCGACCTTCTCCACGCCATGCGTACGGTCACGCGTCTTCTTCGCCAGTTCCAGCGCATCACGCGCCTTGTCATAGTCCGAGTAGGCCTGCGCCATATCGCCCGAGGCGATGACGGCCAATACCTGGCCTTCCTTGACGGCGTCACCCAGGTTGACCTTGAGGCTTACCACGCGCCCGGTAAGGGGGGGGAGGATATTGACGTTGTGCGCCGGGTTCGCGTCCACCTGGCCCGGCAGCTGTACCTTGTGCGGCGTCGCCGTGGCGGTCACTGCTTCTACCAGCAGGCGCTTGCGCAGTGGGGAGCTGTCCGGCACGCGCAGCGTGCCGTGATCATTGGTAAATGGTGCTGCGGGCGCCGCATCTTCGCCCTTGGCGTGCGCATGCCCCAGCGCCAGCCAGACTGGTAGCGCCACCGCGGCGGGAACCAGCCAGAAAAGGTTCTTGGTTTTCATATTCGTAATGCTCCGGTTTTATATCCGTTTGATTTCATAACGCGCGGTGCGGGCAAATGCGGGTCTGGCTAGAACAGGGCCGACTTAGCGGCGCTTAGCGCCGCTAGCAAGACCCCTCTGGCGTTGTTGTGCAAACTTGCCGTACTACCTGTACTGCCTGCGTTTGCACGCCTAGCCAGAACCGCGTCGCAGGGCTTTGTTAGCGGCGCTTCATCCGTTTTGGACCCGATTTGCTTCAGTTTCATGACGGGAGTATGGCAAAGGCGATTTGCATTTGCGTTACGGGTCATGATTTGGAATTGCTCGGTGCCCTGGTGCGGATTCCAGCATAGGGTTCGACGACCGGTTTCGAAACCGGGTTGACACGCGGGCATGACACACTCTTGGACGTGTCGGCTGCCCGATGCTGTACAAGCACACGATCGCAATGCAGCAATTTCACTTGCAGTATCCTATGGGGGGGGATAGCATGTCAACAAATTGCTGCCAAATGCATTGCGGTATAGAGGCAGCACAACCTCCCTTGAAAGCGACACCATGACCGATCTAGCCACACTGCTGCAGCAAGGTTCGTCCAATGCCTGGCTATTTATTCCGAGTGCCATTTTGCTGGGAGCCTTGCATGGCTTGGAGCCGGGTCACTCCAAGACCATGATGGCCGCCTTTATCGTGGCAATCCGCGGCAGCGTGAAGCAGGCCATCATGCTGGGCTTGGCTGCCACTATCTCCCACACGGCTGTGGTATGGCTGGTGGCGATGGGCGGCCTATATTTCGGTAGCCAGTGGAATGTAGAGGCGAGCGAACCGTATTTTCAACTGGCATCCGGCCTGATCATCCTGGCCGTGGCGGCGTGGATGGTCTGGCGTACCTGGCGCGACCGGAACGGTCACCATCACCATGATCACGACCATCATGATCACCATCATCATGACCACGATCACAGCCACGGTGTGCATGAGCACGACGAGCCGGTCAAACGCATCGAAACGGGCTTCGGTATGGTCGAGCTGGAAGTATACGAAGCTGGCGTACCGCCCCGCTTTCGCCTGCGCGCCGACAGCGAGGTGCAAGGCGAGTGGACGGCCGGGACGGTGAAGATCGAAACGGAGCGCCCCGACGGTGCGCGACAAGCTTTCGCGCTAGTGCAGCGCGACGGCTTCCTGGAGTCCGTCGATGAGATCCCCGAGCCGCACGAGTTCATTGCTCGCGTGAGCCACGTGCATGGTGCCCATACGCATAACTACGATGTGGAGTTTACCGAGCATGGGCATGACCATGCCGTGCCGGCATTGGATGCCATGGCGGCCATCGCGGCGGACGCGCAGGATGCGCACGAGTTGGCGCACGCCAACGATATCCGCCGCCGCTTCGCCAACCGCGAGGTGTCCAATGGCCAGATCCTGATTTTCGGCCTTACGGGTGGTCTGGTGCCATGCCCGGCCGCTATTACGGTGCTGATGCTCTGCCTGCAGCTCAAGCGCGTGTCGTTGGGTGCATCGCTGGTCGTGTGCTTCAGCATCGGCCTGGCGCTCACGCTTGTCATGTCCGGCGTGCTGGCGGCCGTTGGCGTGCGCCATGCTGCCAAGCGCTGGAGCGGCTTTGGCGATCTGGCGCGCAAGGCGCCGTATTTCTCCGGCGGCCTGATTTCGCTCGTGGGGCTGTATGTGGCTGCGCACGGCGCCATCACACTACTCAAGTAATCACATCGGTTGGCGTATCGTCGATTGAAAATAGCGGGCGGGGGTGGCTTGGCATAGACTGGAATGGTCTGTGACTCATTTGGATAAACATATCCATGCAGTTGCGTACCTATTTGGCAGGCTTGGCTATCGCTGGCATTGGCCTGGCGTGCCTGGCTACGGATATGCCGGCCTACCGCCTGGTCGCCGGCGAGCTGCCACCTTTCGCTGTCGAGCACGGTGAGCTCGCCCCAGGCGCCCTCGGCGAGCTGGCCGAGGCCATGTCGCAGCGTATGGGCTCGCCTGCCAGGGTGGAGTTCTTCCCCTGGCAGCGGGCCATCACCATGCCGCTCAAGCAGTCGCGTGTGGCTGTCTTACCCCTGACGCGCACACCGGAGCGCGAGGCGCAGTACCGTTGGCTGGTCAAGCTATACCAGCAGGATTTTGTCTTCATCAGCCTGCATCGGGCGCACATTGGGCCACTGAATGCTGAAGCGCTGCGGCACAAGCGCATCGTCGTGCTGCGCGGCTCACCCCATCTCGCCGTACTGCACGCCGAGCACTTCGACCATGTATCGGAAACCTATAGCGTGGAAGACTGCCTGCGCATGGTGCAATCTGGCCTGGCTGACGCCATGTACGGCGGCGCGGAAATCCATCACGAGGCGATTCGATTGGCTGGGCTCAGGAATGCAGACTTCGACTTCAGCGCGCCACTACGTTCAGGCGATATCTGGCTTGCCGGTTCGACTGATTTCACGGCTGCCGATAGCACGGCCTGGCAGACGGCCAAGGAGGGGATGCTGAAGGACGGTAGTTACGCGCGCATTCTGCGTAAGTATGGGCTGTCGGCGAAGTAGGCCGCCATTCCCATTTCCAAGCGTTAGCGGAGCCACAAGAAAACTCGGGACACCGCATATGCAGTGCCCCGACGAAGCGCGCCATACAGCGCAGGAGTGGCGTAAGGGAGATCAGACCCTAGCTTGTTGAGGCGATTTATACCGCAGCATTGTTTCGCTGATGTTACATGTAAATGCCATTGGCATAAAGTATACTAACTGACTTGACCGTTATCCCTATGACGTATGCGACCGTGCCGCATACGCAGCAGGCAGCCAACAGCGACCAGCAGTACAAGCCCGCAGATCACTGCCGCTGCCGCGGCTACGCGCCCATGCAAGAACGGCTTCAACGCAAACGCCGCAAGCGGCAGGCAAGCTGCCACCCAGGCGATTTTTGGGTCTTGATGATGTTTGTCCATCAATAACCTCTGAGCCTGTTCAATGCCTTTTTGAAAGGCACCTTCGATTGGTAAGGGATGCAGTGCAAGGCGCGGCGCGCAGCCCAGGCTGGCCGCCTGTGCAAGCGCCGCAACGCGGCAATGCGTCCCTTACCAATCGAACCCTCCGGGCAGCCGCGAGAACCGGCTGTCTCCTTGTTGCAGCTCCTTGCCGTGGAACCCGCCACGACGCGTCGCTGCGCCTAGTATCCAGCCGGTTCTCGCGGCTGCGTGCCTGCCAAAAGGACATTGAACAGGCTCATATAAAAAGCTGGCCGACTAAGCGGCCAGAGTGCCTTGCGCCGGTACCCCATTACCACCAGCGCAGGCGCTGCTCAGCTCCCACCGGGAACGAGAGAAGCGACAAATGTTGCCGGCAGGGGCGCGGACTCAATGGTGCCGCAGCCCCTGCAGCTAATCTAAACCGTGCCCAAGGCCAGTGTGAGCTTGCTCCAATCCTTGCTCGGCAATTGGCCGCGCAGGGTGCCGAGCACGCGCTGGAAGTTGTCGACCGGCGTGACCTGGCGCAGCGTCGAGAGCATGGTGGCGCGCTCAGAAGGATTGAGGTGGGGCAACATCCAGCCCAGCACGAGCGACATGCGCTCGGGCGGCACCGAAGCCACGATGCGGCGCTCGATGCCCATGATTTCGTCATCCGTGTAGTGTTCCCACAGCACGCGATTGTGTTCGCTCTCTTCGAAGGCCATATGTTCGAAGTTCTCGGCCACGAACACGGCCAGCTCACGGTATAGGCGCTGGCCGGCTTCCGGTGTATTCGGCAGCGGTGCCGATTCGATTGCGTCCACCAGGTCGAACAACACGTCGATGGCGAACAGCTGGCCGACGTGTTCGTCCACGATGTAGCGCGTGCAGCCAGGCTTACGCGCTTCCATGGCGGGATGGATGAACAGGTTTTCCTGCTCCAAGTGTGTATGCGTCACGCCCAGCAGCTCGCGCACGGCGCCAACCATATAGGTACGGTCTTCGGCATCGCGCCAGTCGGTACGGCCCACGTCGAGCAGCACGTGGCTCAGGTAGGCCCGCAGCGCCTTGTGCGTGTAAGAGAAGATGTCGTAGCGGCGTGGGGTTGTTTGCATTTTTCGCTCCATATTGTGTCGTCGCGTCAGTGACGCTGTGATGGAGCGAAGACTACGCGGCGCCAAAAGGGCGCGTTGCTAAATGCTCGCTAAGAGTTTCCTAAGAAGTCCCTAATTCGCAGTGAGGTGCTTGTGAGCGACGGCAATTGTGGGGTGGAATGCTGGCGCAATCTGCCATGCAGACGGAGAGCGAATGCCATGACCACCTATCTACCCTGTGGCTGTCCACGCTTGCCTAACGGGCTTGGCGCGGCGGGTGCGTTCAATTTCCGCCTGGGTCGCCATCTGCCGAGCTGTACGATTGGCCTGCATGCCCATGATGAGCCTCGCATCGTCTTGCCGCTCGCGGGGTGGTTTGAGACCCGGCATGGCAGGCGTTCAGTGGAATTGTCTGCGGGTACCGCCATGTTCCGCCCCGCCCACGACGAACATCGCGACGACTCCCCTGTCGCGTTCGACAGCCTGTCCATCTGCTTGGCGCAAGGCGCCGACCGGCCCGTTCCCAAGCGGCCGTACGCGATCGCCGACGACCGGATGCATGCGGCTGCACGGTCTCTGCGGAACGAGTTGGCCCTGCCCGATACCGCAAGTACGCTGGTACTGGAGGGGTTGGCGGAATTGCTCGTGTCGGTCGTGCTACACCGGCGTACACAGGAGGCAGGCGTGCCTCGCTGGATACATCAGGTACGCGAGCAGCTGGATGCTGAATATCTGGCACCTCCTTCACTGAGCAGACTGGGCCGGGCCGTAGGGCGTGACCCTGCTCATGTCTGTGCGACCTTCCGACGTGTATTTGGTCGATCGCCCGGCCAGTACCTACGCGAATTGCGCCTATGGCAGGCCCGCCATGCGCTGGATACCAAGCCCGGGTCCAGTTTGGCCGACATCGCTACCGATGCCGGCTTTGCGGACCAGAGTCATTTTACGCGCCACTTCAAACACTTGTTCCGCGTCACGCCGGCTACATATCGACAGCGTCATGGTGTACTGCAGGCACCATCGCCGCAGGTTGAATAGAGCTTGGCAAGCGCTGCCGTGCGTTGCTCAATTAGCTGTGCTGCCCCATCCACCAAGCCGGCCGTGTCGTTCAGGTCAATGTCGATATGGCGCTTGAGTAGAACCCGTGGCGTGTCGTCAAAGCCTTCTTGCAGCAAGGCCATGTAGCGACGTGAAAAGCCTTGTGGGTCGTGTTGGTACTGGTCGAAGTAGTTGAGTGCCAGGAGCCCCGCGAACAGGTAGTTCACGCTATACAGCGGGTCGACATAGTAGAGGCGTTTGCGCGACCACATCGTCCTGTCTTCCGGCAGCTGCCGTACCTTAGGTTCATATTGCTTGACGACATCGAGCGTCAATGCGCCCAGATCGGCTGCCGTGCGGATACGACCGGCCCGGACGCCAGCGTAGATCGATTGTTCGAGGTCCGTTTCCTTGGCGGAGCCATATATCTGGAAAACTGCGTCGTACAGGAACAACCGCAGATAGTAGGCTTTTGCTTCCTGCGTCTGTGCCGTTTGGTACAGGTGATCCAACAACAGCAGTTCATTGAAGATGGCATAGGACTCGAATACGAAGTGCGGGCCTTCGTTGTAGCCGGAGAAGGGCTGGTGCTCGCTCATCAGGTTGCGGTGTACGGCGTGTGCCGCCTCGTGCGCCACGCTGCATACGCTGCCCGTCGAACCGTCGTAGTCGCCGTAGAAAAGCCCCGAGGTACTACCCGCCGCGCCGACCGAAAAACCAGCGTCGTCGCACTTCTCGCTGTGACACCAGTCGACCCGCCCGGCGGCCGGGTCGAAGAGTTGCTTGAACTGATCGGCGTACGCCTCGCCCATTGTGCTTTCCGCCGTGAGGATCGCGGCGAGGCCGTCGGGGAAGGACATTTTAGGCGGATCGAAGCGGTCGACTCGATCAAGATCCCAAGGCTTGATCGAGTTTTCCGGGACATGGTCCTTTTGCGCGACGGCCGTGACCAGCGTCGAGACATAGTGCCGGTACGCGCTTGTCGCGCGTATCTTGGCCAGCACGCCGTCAACCTGTTCGGGCGATAGCTGCGCGTGTCGATAGACAGCCTCGGGTGCGCCGCTGTAACCATTGGTACGCGCCATGCCGTCCTGCAGGTTCACGATCGGTACCAGCACGCCCGCCAATGCCGTCTCATTGGCAATATAAGGCTGGTAAGCGGCCAGGTAGCGTGCCCTGGCATCGGTGGGCGCAGCTTGGCCTGGCGCGGGTGTGAATCCTTGACGGCGGATCGCGTTGTAAGCAGCCCCCAGGCTGGCGAGAGCCGGGTCGACCGCCAGCTTGCGCGCGGTACCCGTGGTATGGCGATGCTGCGCTTCGGCAAGCCCCGATTGAATGAAGAAGCGGTAGCGATCCAGTGGCGTATGTTGTGCGAGCAGATTACTTAGGGCCTTCTGGTCCAACGAGGCCAGCGTATCCTGGATGCTTGATTCAAATGCCTCCGCGGCGCTGTCGAGCACGGTCTGCGCCGTCGCGGCGTCATGATCAGTCTGGTCGCGCTCGTGCTGCAGCTTTACATAGATGATATGGCGGTTCAGCGACCTGGACAGCGCGTCATAGCGACCAAGCCATTGCTCCAGTGCAGGAGTCATTACGTGCGGCTTCGGTGCTTTTTCGAATGCGTCGATCTCAGTGAGAAGCGCAGCGCGCGAGTGCTGCTCGGCTGATTGCGTTGCAAAATAGTGGGCCAGATCGATCTGATAGGGCGTGCTGGCCGCCATTGCTGCGGCCAATAGAGCGGATGTCGACAGGGGCATGGGCATCAAGGCGTAGGAAGTGAACGACCGCTCAACGATCGCGCAGCCCGATGCCCCTTGTATAGAACAATCTTTTGAAATCCCGGCCTCAAACCAGCCCGGCTGCGCGCAGCTCCTGCTTGAGATAGGGGTAGAGTACCGTGGCCGTGATCAGGCCGATGGGGCCGAACATCAATTCGGCGCTCAGCATGGCGGCGATCAGCTCCCACGCCGCCACGTGGTTGGCGTTGCCGACCACGCGGGCGCTCACGAGGTATTCCATCTTATGCACGACGACCATGAATACCATGGCGGCGATGCCGGCACCCAGACTCACGCCGAGGCCGACCAGCAGCAGCAGCGAGTTGCTCACCAGGTTGCCTGCCACGGGGATTAGGCTGGCGAGGAAGGTGATGAGAATCAGCGAGGAGCGGAAGGGGAATGCCCAGCCAGCCGTCGGTGCGATCACCAGCAGGAACAGCGTGGTAAACAGTGTATTGGCCAATGCCACCCAGATCTGTCCGCGCGCCACGCGCCCGAACACGGCCGCCATGCCCTCCCAGCGCCGGTACCAGGCGCGCAGCAGGGGCCCTGGCACGGGGGCGGAATGGGAGGCGGCCGCCGCGATGCCAAGCAGCCAGCCGAAGATCGTGTGCATAAGGATGCCGAAGCCCAGGCGCCCCGCCTCCATCAGCTGCGCGCTGCGGCTGCTGACCAGGCCCACGAGCCGATGCTGTACCTCGTCCTGCGAATCCGGCACCCAGGGTTTGATCGCGTCGGGCAGGCCCTGGCGCAGGGCGAAGGTCTCGTCCAGCAGCTTGTGCCATAGGCCGGCCGTTTCGTCCATGATGCCGCTCAGGTTGTGGCCGAATACGCTGGATACGACCTTGACCACGATAAACGGCGCGGCGGCCAGGGCGAAAGCGATGACCACGACCCTATTGGGCAGGCGCTTCATTGGCGCCATATTGCTCAGCCAGCGCGTTAGTCCGAAACCGGCGAGGCCGGCAAGCAGGGCGGACGAGCTATGGAACAGCAGGGCGACCAGCCAGATGGCCGTCATAAAGGCAAGGGCAGTCCAGTCGTGGCGGTCGTAGGTCATGAGTATCGCGGTGTGAGGAAGAGGGCGGTGCGGGCCGGGCGCCCGCTGACTATCAATGTCGCGTATCGGGGGCCGTTTGCGTGGAGTCGCTGGTAAACAGCTGGGCCACGTCCACTGCGTCGAAGCGATAGTGCTGGTTGCAGAAGTCGCAGTTCACGTCGACGGCACCGCGTTCGGCGATGACGGACTCGGCCTCCGCGCGACCCATCATCTTCAGCATGCCGCCTACTTTTTCGCGTGTGCAGCGGCAGCCGAAGTGCGGATGCTCTTCTGTCATCACGCGCACGGCTTCCTGGTGGAACAGGCGATACAGCAGGTCACGTGGGGGGAGAGAGGCCAGTTCTGTCGGCGTGATCGTATCGGCCAGCGTGGTCAGGTGCTCCCAGGCATGCGGGTCGCCTTGGCCTGCGGGCAGCTTCTGCAACATGAAACCGGCGGCTACACCGTTCTCGCAGGCCAGCCACAGGCGCGTGTCGAGCTGCTCGGAACTCAGCATATAGTGTTCGATGATGGCAGCCACGCTATTGCCGCTCAGGCCCACGATACCCTGGTAGGTCTGGCCGCCGGAGCGCGGGTCCAGCGTGATCACGAAGCGGCCCTCGCCCAACAACTCGGCCAGGGGCAGGTCGGGCACTTCTTCGTCCTCGTTCCAGCGCGCCGTGGCACGCATGGTGAGGTCCGATTCGCATTCGATCACCATCAGCTTGATATGGCCCTTGCCGTGCAGCTGCATGATCAACGAACCCTCGAACTTCAGCATGGCCGTCATCACGGCGGCGGCGGCCATCAGTTCGCCCAGCAGCTTCTGCAGCACGGGCGGATAGTCGCGGCGCTGCAGCACGTGCTGCCAGGCGTCCGAGAGACGAACGATTTCACCGCGCACGGGGGCGGTGTCGAACAGGAAGCGCTGGAGTATGTCTTGAGTCATCTTGGGGTTACTTCTCTGCATCAGGCTCGGCCAGATCGACCGTGCGCAAGGTAAAGGGGAGGGAGGAGTTGACGTCGAACTCGCAGCCGATTTCCACGCCGACGCGGGCGATGTCGGCGGCCGTCAGTTCCGGCCGGTCGTACACGGCGCGCATGGCGCCGATGGCGAAGTCGCGTCCCGAGCCGATGGCCCAATAGTGGCGGTATTCATACACCTCGCGCATGGAGAACACGCCGAAGATGCCATGCGGGTTGGCGATCAGCGCGGTCATCTGGCTGGATTCATAGGGGTCGTCTTCCTCCTCTTCCGTCTTGAGGAAGAAGTCCTCCTTCAGCTTGGGGTGCAGGCGGCGGAAGCTGTCGAAGATCGTACTGCGGTTGCTGAAATCCAGCGTGCGGTTCTTGGCCAGGATGGCCTGCAACACCAGGTCGTGCGCGGCCGCGCCACACAGGCCGAAGTAGCTCTCGTGCGACTGGAAAATCTTATCGGGCCGGGCGTCGTGCAGATGGCCCAGGCGTGTGTCGCCAAAGGTGGACTGCGTGTCGGCCGCGATGGCGATCTGCTTATCTTTGCGCACTACGACGATGGTGGTCATGGCGTCCTGTATCTCAGCCCAGCTGGGGTTCGTGGCTGCTGACCATGGCGAGGAGGCCGCGCAGCGCGTGCTCTACCGTCTTGGCCCGGATGCCGGCGCGATCACCGCCGAAGAATACCGTCTCGGACTTGACGCCGCCGGGACCTACCCAGGCAAAGCACACGGTGCCGACCGGCTTCTCGGCTGTGCCGCCACTGGGGCCGGCAATGCCGGAGACGGCCACGGCGAAATCGGCGCGCGCCTCCACGCAGGCACCGGCGGCCATCTCGCGTACCACGGCTTCGCTCACGGCACCGTGCTCGGCCAGCGTCGAAGCATCCACACCCACCAGGCGCTGCTTGGCGGCGTTAGAGTAGGTCACGAAGGCCATGTCGAACCAGCCCGACGACCCTGCCACGTCCGTGATGGCGCTGGCGATGCCCCCGCCCGTGCACGATTCCGCCGCCGTCACGCGCCAACCGCGGGACATCAGCATTTGGCCGAGTTGTTCGGCAAGTTCGTAGTGGGGTAGGGGCATGGTGGTCTGCTCGCGGCTCGTTCGGCCTTTATTGCATTTTCAGGAAATGCTCTCGGTAGTACTTCAATTCGTCAATCGATTCATAGATGTCGGCCAGCGCCTCATGCCGGCCAGACTTCTTCAGGCCCTTGGCCACGTCTGGGCGCCAGCGCTTGCACAGCTCCTTGAGCGTGCTCACATCCAGATTGCGGTAGTGGAACCAGTCTTCAAGGGCAGGCATCCAGCGCGCCATAAAGCGGCGGTCCTGGTGGATGGTGTTGCCGCACATGGGAGAGGCGCCCTTGGGGACGTACTGCGACAAGAAGTCCAGCATACGGCCGGCCACTTCCGCTTCGCTCAAGGTCGATGCCTTGACGCGGTCGATCAGTCCGGACTTGCCGTGCGTATTCTTGTTCCAGTCGTCCATGGCGTCCAGCACGCTGTCGGGCTGATGCACGACCAATACGGGGCCTTCTACCACCGTTTCGAGGTTCACGTCGGTAATCACCACGGCCAGTTCGATGATGCGGTCGCTATCCGGGTTCAGGCCGGTCATCTCCATGTCGAGCCAGATGAGACGTGTTGGGTCTTGTGTCATACTTTGCTGCTTTCCAGCTGTGCGCCCGAACTTGGGGCACGGCATAATATCAATATTGTTGAATTCCCCATTTTCGCACACGCCAGCATGAGCGCTCACGCTTTCACATTAGTCTTTCTCGCTTTTTTGGTGTTTTCCACTGCACTGCAGCTGTGGCTGAAGTCGCGCCAGCTGCGCCATGTGCTACAGCACCGCGACCAGGTACCAGCCGATTTCGCCCGCGATATTTCGCTGGAAGAGCACCAGAAGGCGGCCGATTACACGGCGGCCAAGGTGCGCTTCGCCCGGGTCGCCGTGGTGTGGGATGCCATCGTCCTGTACGCCCTCACCTTGGGCGGCGGCGTGGCGCATCTGGATGATGCGGCGACCTTGCTGACAGGCGAGGGCATGGTCGGCGGCGTACTGCTCGTGGTGCTGGTGGCGGTCGTGGGCGGCCTGTTGGGCCTGCCGCTGTCGATCTACTCGACTTTCGTGCTCGAGCAGCGCTTCGGTTTCAACAAGACGACGCCAATGCTCTTCATCGTCGACCTGATCAAGTCCACCGTGCTCGGCGCCGTGATCGGCCTGCCGCTGGTGACGCTGGTGCTGTGGTTGATGGGCAAGGCGGGTACCTACTGGTGGCTGTACGCCTGGGCTGCTTGGGTGGCATTTGGTGTGGTGCTGATGGCGGCCTACCCGAAGTTCATTGCGCCTATCTTCAATAAGTTCACGGCGCTCGACAATGCCGTGCTCAAGGATCGTATCGAGGCCCTGCTGAAGAAGTGCGGCTTCCAGTCCAACGGCGTGTTCGTGATGGACGGCAGTCGTCGCTCCAGCCATGGCAATGCCTATTTCACGGGCTTCGGCAAAACCAAGCGCATTGTGTTCTTCGATACGCTGGTGGAGCGCCTGGAGCCGGTCGAGGTAGAGGCGGTGCTGGCGCATGAACTGGGCCACTTCAAGCATCGCCACGTGATCAAGCGCATGGTAGTGACCTATGCCCTGGGCCTCGTAACGCTCGCCGTGCTGGGCTGGTTCAAGGACGCAGCCTGGTTCTACGGCGGCTTGGGCATGGATTTGCCGAGCACGGCCGCTGCCCTGGTGCTGTTCTTCCTGGTGCTGGGCACCTTTACTTTCCCCTTCGCCTGGATCGCGAGCCGCGCCTCGCGCAAGCACGAGTTCGAAGCGGACCGCTATGCCGCGCAAGTCAGCGACAGCGGGGCGCTGATCTCCGGCCTGGTCAAGCTTTATCGCGACAACGCGTCCACGTTGACACCCGATCCCCTGCACTCGCTGTTCTACGATTCGCACCCGCCGGCCGCCCTGCGCATCGCCGCGTTGCGTACCCAAGCTCAATAAGGATGAGAAGAGGCCCACCATGTCGCTCGTAACCGAACACTGCCCCGCTACCGTCACCCGCCTGACCGATACAGACGCCCGCAATCTGCTGGCGGAAGTGAACGGCTGGGCCATCGAGGCCGGCAAGTTGGTGAAGACCTTCAAGTTCAAGAACTACTACGACACGATGGCCTTCGTAAATGCCTCCGCCTGGGTCTCGCACCGCGAAGACCATCATCCCGAGCTGCACATCACCTACAACACCTGCCGGGTGGCCTACGACACGCACTCGGTCGACGGCCTGAGCCGTAACGACTACGTCTGCGCCGCCAAGCTCGACGCCTTGATTTGATGAGTGCGTCGTTCACCGCCCGCGTCATCCAGTCGCACGGAAAGGGCTTTATCGTCGAGGTCGACGCGCGCCGCTACAAAGCCAGCGCACGGCGCAAGAAGACGGATTTCGCGGTGGGCGACCGCGTGGAAGTCACGCTCTTGAACGAAGAGCAGGCGGTGATCGAGCGCTCCTTGCCGCGCGTGAGCCTGTTGTATCGCTCGGACGAGTGGAAAGAAAAGCTGATCGCGGCCAACGTCACGCAGATCGCCATCGTGCTGGCGGCAGTGCCGAGCTTCTATGAAGAGCTGCTGAGCCGCTGCCTGGTGGCAGCGGAAGACGCCGATATCCGCGCGCTGATGGTACTCAATAAGGCCGACTTGCCGGAAACGGAAAGTGCGCGCGCCATATTGCAGCCCTATCTCAAGCTGGGTTACCCGGCAGTCGAGCTGTCGGCCGTGGAGGACGTATCCCCGCTGCTGCCTTTCCTGGCCGAGCAGGTCACTGTATTTGTAGGCCAGAGTGGCATGGGCAAATCCACGCTGGTCAACGGCCTGGTGCCGGAAGCCAAGGCCCGCACGGCGGAAATCTCCGAGGCGCTGGATTCCGGCAAGCACACGACCACGCACGCGACGCTATACAAGTTATCCAACGGCGGCGAACTGATCGACAGCCCCGGCCTGCAGGAATTCGGCCTGCGCCACCTGCGGGCCGATCGCTTGGCGGTGTTGTTCCCCGAGTTCCGCCCTTTTATCGGCCAGTGTCGTTTCCACAATTGCCGCCACGACCGCGAACCGGGCTGCGCGATGATCGCGGCCGTCGAGCGCGGCGAGATTCTGCCGCAGCGGCTGAAGCTCATCCGCAAGCTCTACGCCGAAGCGACGTCCTGAGCGGCCTTCGGCACAACCGGTAACCTCCCGCGGAGGTCGGCCGAAAAACGCTATGCAAAACAGGCTTTTATTTGCTTTCGTGGTCTGCTATACTCGTAGTCCCAATTTGATTAACCCTTGACTTACGAAAGTAGGACTGATCTTCATGCCAAGCGTACGCGTTAAAGAAAACGAGCCGTTTGAAGTCGCCATGCGCCGCTTCAAGCGCGCGGTGGAAAAAACCGGCCTCCTCACCGAACTCCGTGCTCGCGAGTTCTACGAGAAGCCGACCACCGAACGCAAGCGTAAGCTGGCCGCAGCCGTGAAGCGCCATTACAAGCGCATTCGCAGCCAACAGCTGCCGACCAAGCTGTACTAAGCGTCGTTTTCGCGTACTTCGCGACAAAAGCCGCCGGCTTCCGCTGGCGGCTTTTGCTTTTTGAGTCGTACGACGACGGTCTCTGCGAGACCGACTCATTCGTCGTAAACTGTCTGCTTATTCCTCCCACCTCTTCCTTGCGAGTCCCACGATGAGCCTCAAGCAACGTATCACCGACGACATGAAAAACGCCATGCGCGAGAAGGCTGCGCAGCGCCTGGGTGCCATCCGCCTGTTGCTGGCTGCGATGAAGCAGCGCGAGGTGGACGAGCGTATCGAGCTGTCGGATGAGCAGATCGTGGCCATCGTCGAGAAGGAAGTGAAGAAACGCCGTGACTCAGTCACAGCCTACGAGGCGGCCAACCGCCCCGATCTGGCGGACGTGGAGAAATTCGAGATCGGCGTGTTGGAGGCCTATATGCCGCAGCAGGCCGATGAGGCCGAGGTCGCCGCCGTGATCGATGCGGCTGTTGCTGCGCACGGCGCCACCGTGGCTTCCATGGGCAAGATCATGGCCGATGTGAAGGCCAAGCTGGCCGGCCGTGCCGATATGAGCAAGATGTCGGCGCTGGTGAAAGCGCGTATTGGCTGAGGAATCGACAAGTGACGGATCGAAACGTCAGCGCCCCGCCCGGGAAACCCAGGCGCTTTAGGCTCGTGGACAATCAACCTTTTCCCGCTGATCTAGTCCACTCCTCCCGCCCTCGCCGCCGGGAGCACCCGCGAGGGGTAGGCCGTGGTTCTAAAGCCGCTAAAGCGGCAAGAACCACGCGCGGAGCCTCGCTGACGCTCGCAGGCCGGCCTTTGTCGTCTTCGTTAGTTCGATAGATGGCCCGCATCCCCGAGGAGTTCGTGCAGGATCTTCTCAACCGCCTCGACATCGTCGAGGTGGTGGAGCGCTATTTGCCGCTCAAGAAGGCCGGACAGAACTACCAGGCCTGCTGTCCCTTCCATAAAGAGAAGTCGCCCTCGTTCACGGTTAGCCCGACCAAGCAGTTCTACCACTGCTTTGGCTGTGGCGCGCACGGCTCGGCCGTGGGCTTCGTCATGGAATACGAGGGGCTGAGCTTCCCGGAGACCGTGACCAAGCTGGCTGAGTCGGTCGGCATGCAAATGCCGCAGCTCACGCGCAGCGATGACGCGCCCAAGCGCGCGCGCCAGACCAGCTTGGTCGAGCTGAATACGCGGGCCATGCACTACTACCGCGCGCAGCTCAAGGAAAGCCCTCGTGCCATCGATTACCTGAAGCGCCGTGGCCTGACTGGACAGATCGCCGCCCGCTTCGGCCTGGGCTTCGCGCCCGACGACTGGCATCCGCTCGCCAGCTGCTTTGGCGACTATGCGACCAATCCGCAGCTGGCCGAGGTGGGCCTGGTCGTCGATCACGCCGATACGGGGCGCCGCTACGACCGTTTTCGCGACCGCGTGATCTTTCCCATCCTGGATGGCAAGAGCCAGGTAATCGGCTTTGGTGGGCGCGTGATCGACAAGGGCGAGCCGAAGTACCTGAACTCGCCCGAAACCCCCCTGTTCCAGAAAGGCCTGGAACTCTACGGTTTGCCGCAGGCGCGCCAGGCCATCCGAGAGCACAACCGCGTGCTGGTGGTGGAAGGCTATATGGACGTGGTGGCGCTGGCCCAGCACGGTGTGGAATACGCCGTCGCCACGCTGGGCACAGCCTGCACGCCGGATCATGTCAAGAAGCTGATGCGGCTGGCGGACCATGTCGTGTTCAGCTTCGACGGCGATCGGGCCGGCCGTAAGGCTGCGTGGCGCGCGTTGGAGAACAGCCTGGCACTGGCGAGTGACGCAAAGACCTTGTCCTTCCTGTTTCTGCCGTCCGAGCACGACCCGGACAGCTATATTCGCGAGTATGGCAAGGATGCGTTCGAAGGCTTGATTACGCGCGAGGCGCTAGGCTTGGCTGCTTTCATGACGCGCGAGCTGGCGAGCCAGGTCGAGTTGAGCACGGAAGAGGGCAGAGCGAAGTTCCTCTATCTGGCCAAGCCCTTGGTGGAGCAGATCAAGGCGCCGGCGCTGGCCATGCTCCTACGCAAGAAGCTGGCCGAGATGACGGGGCTCGACAGCGGCGACGCCGCGCAGTTGCTCGGTGGCGCACAGCCGGCCCCGCAACGACGCGAACCGCGCCAAAATGCGGGCGGCAGCGGCGGTGGCGAGCGCAAGTTCCGCAAGGACGGCAATCGCAAATGGAGCCGCGACCGTGACGACGATTTGCCGCCGCCCACGCCCAAGCCGCCCGCCGACATCAGCCGTGAGCTCTTGCAATTACTCATGGCTGCCCCCAGCTTGGCTATGCACATGCCCCACTATGACTGGCCGCATGACAGCCTGAGCCCAACGGTGCGCGCCATCCTGCGCGTGGTGGACTTCGTCACCGAACAGCCCCAGGTGCCGGCCAGTGGCCATGTGCTGGAGATGCTGCGCGAGGATGCGAGCTACCCCTTGTTGATGGACGCCATGCGGCGCGGCGAGGAGCACTACGGCGGCAGCGATGAAGAGTCGCTGCGTCAGGTATGGACGGAAGGCCTGGGCCAGCTGTTCAAGGCCGTGGGTAAGCGCGCCGTGGAGCAGCGCGTGCGGGAGCTGGAGGCGATTGGCATCGCCCGCCTGTCGGATTCTGAAAAAGCCGAGCTGCTGCGCTTGACGGGATTACGCTGACGCTGCGTAGTCGACCGCGCTGCGGTCAGGTTGCAATTTGATGAAGTGCATTCTAATTTAACAATAGAGCAAAATGCTTTATTGGAACATTTGTACAAAAACAACGACAAAGCAGTTTATTGCGTCGGCGGAGTATCAATAAAAAGCGACAGCGGGTAGGGTATTGCCCGACTCGCCGTGCGGCCGTATATCGAAACTTTCCGGCATTTAGACGATCCACAACCTAGACTGATGACAGAACATAAGCACCGCTTGGCGCGCGTTGGCGGCCTACCCGAGGGTGGGGCTGCGACGGCGGCGAGTAGGGAAGTTACTGTTTTCAGCGGGGAATCCGTCCTTTAGGATGGAAATTGTGATATCATTTCACGTTTCCCTGAATCAGATTCGAGACCCTTCAGATGGCGGCAGATCAAGAACTCGACAAGTCCGAAGCCAAGCGTGACGGCGAACTGCGTCTCGACAACGAGGCCCGCAAGGCGCGCTTCAAGAATCTTATCGTACTCGGCAAGGAACGGGGCTACCTGACCTACGCCGAAATCAACGACCACTTGCCCGAAGACATGCTGGACGCCGAACAGATCGAAGGCGTCATCAGCATGATCACGAACATGGGCATCCAGGTGTACGACGAGGCGCCGGACGCCGAGACGTTGCTGATGTCCGACTCGACGCCGGCCGCCGTGGCCGACGACGACGTGGCGGAAGAAGCCGAAGCTGCGCTCTCCACCGTTGACTCCGAATTCGGCCGCACCACCGACCCCGTGCGTATGTATATGCGCGAAATGGGTACGGTCGAGCTGCTGACGCGTGAGGGCGAAATCGAGATCGCCAAGCGTATCGAAGACGGCCTCAAGCACATGATCCAGGCGATCTCCGCCTGCCCGACTACCGTCCAGGACATCCTGGCGCTGGTGGATCGCGCGCTCGTCGACGAAATCCGCATCGATGACGTGGTGGACGACTTCATCGACCCGAACGCCGTTGAAGAGGAAGAAGCACCGCCGCCCGAAGTGTCGGAAGACGACGAAGAGGACGTGCCACTCGAGGGCGCCGAAGAGGAAGAAGACGAGGATGGCGACGGCAGCGCTGCGGCGAACGCCAACCTGGAAGAGCTCAAGGAAAAGGCGCGCGAGCACTTCGGCGTCATCCGTGCGCTGTTCGACAAGATGGTCAAGGCGTTGGAAAAGCACGGCCTGCAGAGCAAGCAGTATGTGGACCTGCAAGCGCAGGTGTCGGCCGAGTTCCTGAAAATCCGCTTCTCTGCCCGCCAGGTGGAAAACTTGTGCGACAGCCTGCGCAATATGGTGGACGAGGTCCGCGGCTACGAACGCGAGATCATGGACATCTGCGTGCAGAAGGTGAAGATGCCGCGCGAACACTTCATCAAGGTGTTCCCGGGCAATGAAGACAACCTGGAGTGGGTAAGCCAGGAAATCGCCCTGGGCGCCCTGTATTCGCCGACCTTGAACCGCTACCAGCACGCCGTGATGGAAAAGCAGTCCAAGCTCGCCGAGCTGCAGAAGAAGGCGATGATCCCGATCAAGGAATTGAAGGAGATCAACCGCCAGATGTCGACGGGCGAAGCCAAGGCACGCCGCGCCAAGCGCGAGATGATCGAGGCCAACCTGCGTCTGGTGATCTCCATCGCCAAGAAGTACACGAACCGCGGCCTGCAGTTCCTCGACCTGATCCAAGAAGGCAATATCGGTCTGATGAAGGCCGTGGATAAGTTCGAATACCGCCGCGGCTACAAGTTCTCGACCTACGCCACCTGGTGGATTCGTCAGGCCATCACGCGCTCGATCGCCGACCAGGCCCGCACCATCCGTATCCCGGTGCACATGATCGAGACGATCAACAAGATGAACCGCATCTCCCGCCAGATTCTGCAGGAGACGGGCATCGAGCCCGATCCGGCGACCTTGGCCGCGCGCATGGAAATGCCCGAGGACAAGATCCGCAAGATCCTCAAGATCGCCAAGGAACCGATCTCGATGGAAACGCCGATCGGCGACGACGACGATTCGCACCTGGGCGACTTCATCGAGGACCAGAACAACCTGGCCCCGGTGGATGCG
>JAFAKZ010000224.1 GCA_019234745.1 Burkholderiales bacterium | reverse complement strand
GAGCGCTGCATCAAGGGCGAAGAGCATCGCCTCTTGGTGGTGGGCGGCCAGGTGGTCGCTGCCGCACGTGGCGAGACGGCCTGGGTAAAGGGCGACGGCAAGTCGACCGTGGCCCAGCTGGTCGACGCGCAAATCAATAGCGATACGCGCCGCGGTACGACGGAAGCGCATCCGCTCAACGTGTTGTCCGTGTACGACGACACGGCCATCGTCAACGAACTTGCCCGCCAGGGTCTGGCGGCCGATGCCGTACCGGCGGCCGACCGCATGGTGCTGATCCAGCGCAATGGCAACGTGGCCTACGAGGTGACCGACCAGGTATGCGAAGACGTGGCCGAGATGGCCGCGCTGGCCGCCCGCGTGGTGGGTCTGGATATCGCCGGCGTGGACCTGGTGGCCGAGGACATCTCGCGCCCCTTGGCCGAGCAGGGTGGCGCCATCGTGGAAGTGAACGCTGGCCCGGGGCTGCTCATGCACCTCAAGCCCGCCAACGGCGAGCCGCGCCCCGTGGGCCGCGCCATCGTCGATCACCTGTTCCCCGGTGAAGACAGCGGCCGCATCCCCATCGTGGGCATCACGGGCAGCGAGCACGGCAGCGTGATCTCGCGCCTGGTGGCCTGGCTGCTGCACCTGTCCGGCCTGCACGTGGGCGTGGCCTGCGGCGATGGGCTCTACCTGGACCGCCGCTGCGTGGAATCGGGCAACCGTGCCACCTGGGATGCGGGCGAGCGCGTGCTGATGAACCGCATGGTGGAGGCAGCCGTGTTCGAGAACGGCGCCGAGGTCATCCTGGGCCAGGGCCTGGCCTACGACCGTTGCCATATCGGCATTGTAACGGACATGAACGGCCTGGATAAGCTGGAGCAATACGATATCCGCGATCGCGACCAGCTCTATACGGTGGTGCGCACGCAGATCGACGTGGTGATGTCGGATGGTGCTGCGGTGCTGAACGCGGACGACGAAGACGTCGCGGGCCTCGCTGACCTGAGCGACGGCGTCGTGATCCTGTACGGCCTCGACGCCAACGGGGCGGTCCTCGCCAAGCATCGCGCCGAAGGTGGTCGTGCCGTGACGGTAGTGAATGGCGCCGTCGTGCTGCAGGAAGGTGAGCAGTCGCAGCGCGTAATGGACCTGGCCCGCGTACCGTGCGAGAACGGCGTACCGCTCCTGCCCACCGCTGCCCTGCTGCCGGCCATTGCCGCTGCCTGGGTTATGAATATCGACCCGAGCGGCATCGAGATCGCCGTCGAATCATTCGCCGCCCACCTGCTGGGCCCCGTGACGACGGCCAAGAAGTCCGCCTCCAAGAACACTGCAACAGGGAAGACTGCCTGATGGACGTATCAAGAATCCGCGTATTGCGTGGCCCGAACCTGTGGACGCGCCATACCGCCATCGAAGCGGTGGTCACCTGCAGCGACATCGAGCGCTCCATCGACCAGTTGCCCGGGTTTGAGACGCGCCTGCGTGTGCGCTTCCCCGAGATCGGCGAATTCGCGCCGCCGCAGAACCAGGAACGCATCTCGCTGGCCCACGCGCTGGAGTGCGCCGCGCTTGGCCTGCAGGAACAAGCCGGCTGCCCGGTGACGTTCAGCCGCACTACGCCCACGGTGGTCGAGGGCGACTACCAGGTGGTGGTGGAGTACAGCGAGGAGGCCGTGGGCAAGCTGGCCTTCGAGATGGCCGAGGCGCTATGCCGCGCCGCGCTGGAAGACACGCCCTTCGATATCGCCGCCGCGCTAAAGCAACTCAAGGAGCTGGACGAAGACATCCGCCTCGGGCCCAGCACGGGCTCCATCGTCAACGCCGCCGTGGCGCGCGGCATCCCTTTCCGCCGCCTCACCACGGGTAGCCTGGTGCAGCTCGGCTGGGGCAGCAAGCAGCGCCGCATCCAGGCCGCCGAGGTGGACCTGACGTCCGCTATTTCCGAATCGATCGGCCAGGACAAGGAGCTGACCAAGCGCCTGCTGCATGCGGCCGGCGTGCCGGTGCCCATGGGCCGCCCCGTCAAGGACGCGGACGACGCCTGGGCGGCAGCGCAGGAGATCGGCCTGCCCGTGGTGGTGAAGCCGCGTGACGGCAACCAGGGCAAGGGCGTGACGGTGAACGTGACCTCGCGCGAACAGGTGGAGATCGCCTTCAAGGCGGCGCGCGAGTTCCGCGAGAACATCATGGTCGAGCGCTACCTGCCCGGCCACGACTTCCGCCTCTTGGTGGTGGGCGACCGCCTGGTCGCCGCCGCGCGCCGCGACCCGCCGCACGTGATTGGCGACGGCAAGCGCACGGTGCGCGAGCTGGTGGAACAGGTGAACAGCGACCCGCGCCGCGGCGACGGGCACGCCACCTCGCTCACCAAGATACGTTTCGACGATATCGCGCTGGCGCGCCTGGCGAGCCAGAACATGACGGCCGAATCCGTGCCCGAGAAGGGGCGCCGCGTCAATTTGCGCAATAACGCCAACCTGTCCACGGGCGGCACGGCCACCGACGTGACGGACGACGTGCACCCGGAAGTCGCTGCGCGCGCCATTGCGGCCGCCAAGATGATCGGCCTGCACGTGTGCGGCGTGGACGTGGTGTGCAATTCCGTGATCAAGCCGCTGGAGGAACAATCGGGCGGCGTGGTGGAAGTGAACGCCGCACCGGGCCTGCGCATGCACCTGAGCCCATCGTATGGCAAGGGCCGCGCCGTGGGCGACGCCATCGTTGACGAACTATACGGCCGCGATGACAACGGCCGCATCCCCGTGGTGGCTGTGACGGGTACCAATGGCAAGACCACCACCGTGCGCCTGATCGCCCATCTGCTGGCGCAGAAGGGCCTGCGCATCGGCATGACCAACACGGACGGCGTGTACGTGAACGGCCGCCAGATCGACAGCGGCGACTGCAGCGGCCCGCGCAGCGCACGCAATGTGCTGGCGCACCCGGACGTGGACGCGGCCGTGTTCGAGACGGCGCGCGGCGGCATGCTGCGCGAGGGCCTGGGCTTCGACCGCTGCGACGTGGCCGTGGTCACCAATATCGGCATGGGTGACCACCTGGGCCTGAACTACATCACCACGGTGGAAGACCTGGCGGTGCTGAAGCGCGTGATCGTGAACAACGTTTCGCCCACGGGTATGGCCGTGCTCAATGCGGCCGACCCGATCACGGCCGCCATGGCGGCCAACTGCCCCGGCGACGTGACCTTCTTCGCGCCCGATGTGCACCACCCCACCTTGGCAGCGCACAAGGCGCGCGGCCAGCGCGTGGTGTTCGTCGACGGCGACGCCATCGTGGCCGCACAGGGCCGTACGCGCCACCGCATCCCGTTTGCCAGCGTACCGCTCACGCGCAACGGCGCGATCGGCTTCCAGGTCGACAACGTGATGGCCGCCGTCGCGGCAGGCTGGGCACTG
This sequence comes from Burkholderiales bacterium, assembly GCA_019234745.1. Classification (GTDB taxonomy): domain Bacteria; phylum Pseudomonadota; class Gammaproteobacteria; order Burkholderiales; family Chitinimonadaceae; genus JAFAKZ01. The sequence goes on along the minus strand of JAFAKZ010000224.1, from coordinate 6,888 downwards.
GACCTGGGCTGGGACGTGATCGAGGCGGGCCTGCAAAGCTTCGTAAGCGACCGCGACAATGTGCCGGGCCGCTTCAATGTGTTCGACTACCGCGGCGCCACCATCATCGCGGACTACGGCCACAACCCGGACGCCATGACGGCTCTGGTGCAGGCCGTGCAGGCCATGCCGGCGCAGCGGCGCAGCGTGGTGATCAGCGGCGCGGGCGACCGCCGCGACGAGGACATCCGCATGCAGACGCAGATCCTCGGCGAAGCCTTCGACACGGTCGTGCTGTACCAGGACGCGTGCCAGCGCGGCCGCAAGGATGGCGAGGTGATCGGCCTCCTGCGCGAAGGCCTGGCCGGCGCCACGCGTACCAAGCATGTCGACGAGATCAACGGTGAATTTGTCGCCATCGACACGGCACTCGGCCGCCTGCAGCCGGGCGACCTGTGCCTAGTGCTGGTGGATCAGGTGGAAGAGGCCCTGCAGCATATCCAGCAGCGCGTAGCCGAGGGTTGAGGTAGCGAACGTGCTCCACGGCTTCAGCGTAGGATCGAGCTAAGCAGCAATACGGAAGCGGGAGGCATGAAGCCTCCCGTTTTCGCTCAATAGGTAGATTGGGTAGATCGCAGCCAAACCCAACGGCCATCTGTACGCGTGTTGGGTTTCACTGCGTTCCATCCAACCTACGCGATGGTGCCGGCTAGCCGCTAGCCATCGTCACCGCACCCATATGCGTCTCGCGCCACTGCAGGAAAGCCTCGGCCGGTAGGGGCTTGGAGTAGAAATAGCCCTGAATCAGGTCGCAGCCCATTTCCGCCAGTACATCCACGATGGGCTGCGTCTCCACCCCTTCCGCAACCACCTTCAGGCCCAGGCGCTTACCCAGTTCTATGGTGGAGCGGACAATCAACGCGTCGCCTGCATTGCGGTCGATTTCCAGCACGAAGGCGCGGTCTATCTTCAGTTCCGTGATGGGTAGCTTGCGCAGGTAGGCGAGCGAGGAGAAGCCCGTACCATAGTCGTCGATGGCCAGGCTCACGCCCAGGGCGCGCAACTTGCGCAGGATATCGAGCGCGTGCGCCGGCTCCTCCATGAACCCGCTTTCCGTGATCTCCAGGCACAGGTAGTCCGGCGCCAGTCCCGCCTGTTCCAGCAGGCTAGCCACGAGCTCCGGTAGGCCGGGGTCGAGCAGGTCGCGCGTGGAGAGGTTGACGGACACCTTCAGGTAGAGGCCCGTCTCGGACCAGGCGCCCACCTGCGAGATCACCCGCGCCAGCATCCAGCGCGTGACTTCCTTGATATAGCCCGTCTGTTCGGCGAAGGGAATGAAGTCGCCGGGCGGCACGAAGCCGCGCTCCGGATGCATCCAGCGTACCAAGGCCTCTGCCTCGTTGGCGCTACCGTCGGCCAGGCTCACCTTGGGCTGGTAGTAGACGGTGAGTTCGTTGCGCTCCACGGCGCGCTGCAGGTCGCCCAAGAGCGACAGGTGTTCCTGGCGGAAGGTGCGGTAGGTGGGGTCGTACAGGGCCTGGCGCTCGCCGCTGCGCTTGGCGCGGTACATTGCCAGGTCCACGCAGCGCATCAGCTCGGTGGCGTCGTCGCCGTGCTCGGGGAAGCCGGCGGCACCCACGCTGGCGCGCAGGTCGAGCGGCCGGCCGTCCAATTCGAAATGACGGTCGAACACGCGGTGTATGCGCGCGATGGTATGCAGGGCATCGGCCGCATCCACGCCGGGCAGCAGCAGGGCGAATTCGTCGCCCGCCTGGCGCGCCACCAGGTCGTCGTCGCGCACCGCTTCCTTCAGGCGCGCGCCTACCTCCACCAGCACGCGGTCGCCCATGGGGTGGCCCAGCGTGTCGTTGATCTGCTGGAAGCGGTCCAGGCCGATGAGCAGCACGGTAAGCTTGCCGCCTTCGCCGCGCGCCCGCTCGATGGCCTTGGTCAGCGCCCGCACGAAGCGCACGCGGTTGGGCAGGCCGGTGAGCGCGTCCTGGTAGGCCAGCTTCATGATTTCCGCCTCGCGCTCGGCGATGGCAGTCTGCATATGGGCCACACTGCCGGCCAATTGGCCGATCTCGCTAGCATCCTGCACCTGCACGTCCTGGCGGTAGTCACCCGACTGGATGCGCCGCGCCACCTCGGCCAGGCCGCGCAGGGGCTGCGTGATGCGGGCGGCGATCTTGAGGCCGGCCACCAGGCAAAGCAGCAACGCAATGCCGGCCAGGATGACGAGCGTTTCCTCCAACTTGTAGAACGGCGCCAGCGTTTCGCTGCGCGCACGGGCCAACAGGCCGTAGATGGGCTCGCGCTCGCTGCCGCCCAGGCGCGTCAGGCGCGCTTCATAGCTTTCGCCGCCCAGGTTGATGGTCGCTTCCTTCATATCCGCACGCGACAGCGAATTGGGCAGGGCGCGCACCTGGTCTGTCGGAAGCGTCGATGCGAAGATCTCATAGCCCTCGGCGCCGTGCCCCAGCAGGGTGACTTGCAAGCCCGAGAGCGCCTGCATATCGCGCGCCGTGGCGTCGTCGACGACGAAGCCCATGGTCACCCAGGCGATGGGCAGGGGCACACGCACGGGCACAGCCACCAGCCAGTACAGCTTGCCGCCTATCCATTCGATGTCTGTCTTGCCGGTCGCATCGCTCGTTTGGTTGAGCAACTGCGGGAAGGGATAGGGCTTGCCCTTGTGAGCCGCGTCGGCCGTGTCGGCGATGATCTGGTTGTCCAGGCTCGACAGCATCAAGAGCTGGGCCTGGATGCGCGCGCCGCTGTTCTGCAGCACCGACACGATGGTATCGGCATCGCGCGTGGCGACGGCCTGACGAAAGCCGTAATCCTGCGCCAGTACGCTGGCCGCCTGTGCCAGTTGGGCGCCGCGCTGCTCCAGGAGGCGATGCAGCACACGCTCGCCCGTCTGCAGTTCGGCGGCCGTCGTCGTATGCGAAATCTGCAGGTTCGCCGCGCTCACGACCACGAAGGTCAAGAGCAGTACGGCGGCCAGCAAGCCGACGAATAGAACCACAATGCGAAAGGCGAGGCTTTGCGTGCGCATCAGTAGGATTTCGGTTTCGGCCGCGGTGGCTGCGGCGCGAGCTTGATCTGGAAGTGCAGCTTCGGCTCGGCCGGCGCACCTACCTTGATCGTCTGTGCCGCCGCATCGGCCGCCTGATAGGGGTGCCAGGCGCGGGCCGTATATTCGCCCGGCGGGATGTCGTCGATCTTCACCAGGCCCTGTTCATTCGACTTGCCGAACCAGGGCGTGTCGACGACCAGCGCATAGGCGATCATCCAGTCGTGGATATTGCAGCCCAGCACCACCTGGCCCGGCTTGTCGAACAGCACGGGGTCGGCCTTGGTGCCGGAATACAGCGGTAGGTCGAAGGTCTTGGCGGGCGAGAAGGAGTAGACGTGGTGGCGGATATTGTCGCGGTTGGGGAAGCGCACCAGGGTGCCCGTCTGCATCACCGTCACCAGCGGCACGAATTCCTTGTCCACCTGGTCGATCACGGCCGTGGCCTTGCTCGCGGGCACCTTGCTGCCGAGGGGTTCCAGATAGGCGGCGGCATCGGCCAACGGCTTGCCGGCGCCATCCACCAGGTGGATTTCCACGCTGGCCGCCTGGGCCCAGCCCGACAGCGCGAGAATTAGGGCAGCGAAACAGGATTTCGGCATTAGGTTTATTTCCGTTCTTCGACTATATCGCGCTTCATGGGCGCCAATAGCGCCAGCAGGGCGTTCTTGTCGGCCTGGGCAATACCGCGGGCGTCGAGGATGGCGCGCAGGTGGTCCACCATGCCATAGAACTCGCCTTCCGTGATACCCAGGCCGCCGTGGACATGCTGCATGGTATCCCCCGTATAGTGGCAAGGTCCACCCGTCAGCTCGCACAGCTGCTCCCTCAAGAGTCGCTTGAGCCGCACGATATCAACCTTGTGGAAGCTGCGCCGTGTGTCCGGGTCCTGTGCGCTCTGGTCGATCAGCTCATTCGCAATATCGGTGAGTCCCGCGTCGCCGCCAAGCCGTTCATACAGGGTGCCAGCATGTGTCTGACTGCATGTCAGCAATAGGAGGGCTGGTAATAGAAAGCGGGCAAGATATGTCGATAGCATGCAAAACTACCCAGAAATTCGGCACGAGTCAGTATAGACTTTCCATTGAATACCCAAGATTCGTGAATCCTCTCGAGGGCTAACGGCATGTTCGGGCGCTGCGTGTTGCTACTATGTTCGGCGGTTGGCTGCTTCCAGGCCGAAGCGGCGGGGCGGCTTGCAGGCACGGCCGGCATGACGGACGCCGAGGGCGCAGCGGGCGGCGGTATCACCACCTGGGCCCTGATCGGCGGCTACGACACGCGGGAGCAAGTCGCCGGCAACAGCTTTTTCACGACCTCCTCCACCCAAACCTATCACCTGGACGTCAGCGGCGCTTCCGTCGGCCTGTACGACCGCGTGGAGCTGTCCTACGCCCGCCAGCACTTCGGCCTGGGCGACGTGGCACCGGGCCAGGCCATCAACCAGGACATCTTCGGCGCCAAGGTGCGCGTGTTCGGCGATGCCATCGCCGACCAGGACCGTGCCCTGCCCCAGGTCGCCCTAGGCGTGATGTACAAGCACAACCTCGATTACGCGGGCGTGCCCCAAGCAGTGGGCGCCCAGCGCGCCAGCGACTACGAGCCCTATGTGGCGGCCACCAAGGTGTGGATAGACGGCGTAAGCGGGCGCAGTGTGCTGCTCGATGCCACGCTGCGCTATACCCGCGCCAACCAATTCGGCATCCTCGGCTTCGGCGGCGACCATTCGGACAGCCGCTGCCTATGCTGGGAAACAAGCGGCGCCGCCTTCCTGAGCGACCATATCGTGAGCGGCATCGAATGGCGCCGCAAGCCCAACCTGCTCAACGCGTTCCAGGAACGCGCCGCCTACGACGGCTTCGTCGCCTGGATACCCTCGCGCCACCTCTCCTTCGCCGCCGCCTATGTCGACTACGGTGATATTGCCGGCCGTACCCACCAGCAAGGCCCCTACGTTTCGCTCAAGTTGGACCTGAACTAGGTACTGTAAGGCTTTTCGACCGTCCGATGCCCTTTCCGGGCAGGCATTCCCATATCCCAGTACGTGAAAAATGGCAATCAGGCTATCTACCGACCTTTCTCGCCTGGATTGTGAGGTAGCGGTGAGCTTATAATTCGCCTTGATTGCACGAGGGGGTAAGTTTATGAAAAAAATCTGTTTCAATGCCAGGCTGGGCCTGCTGTCTGCACGCGAGATCATCCGCACGGCCGGTCGCATGGCCTGTGACGGTATCGTGCTGGTGGGCTACGACGACGGTGTGGCGGAGGAGCTTATCCTCACCGGCCACCGCGTGGAAAAGCTGTCCACCGATGCGCCTGTACCGGCCGGCGTCACGCTTTTCCTGCCCATGGCAGCCACCGCCAGCGCCTGATCCCGTGGCGCTTTCTGCGCCACACAGGCCGCCATCGCCCAATTAGCGGCCTATACTCCAGAGAAATCCTGCCTGGAGAACGCTATGCCCAGCCACTCGGTTGATGCACTCCGTACAGTTGCCCTGGTCGGCCATTTCGACAGTGGCAAGACTAGCCTGGCGGAGGCGCTGTTGTTTCGGGCGGGCGCCATCGGGGCCATGGGGACGGTCGAACGCGGCGATACTGTGTGCGACTTCGACCCGATGGAACGCGAATACCACCACTCGCTCAATTCCGCCCTCTGTCACTTCTCCCACGCTGGCTCTGAAGTAAACCTGATCGATACCCCCGGTTACCCCGACTTTATCGGCCACGCCATCTGCGCCCTGGCCGCCGCCGACACGGCATTGGTCGTCGTCAACGCACAGACGGGCGTGGAGCTGACCACGCGCCGCATGATGCAGCAGGCGGGCGAGCGCGGCCTCACGCGCATGATCGTGGTGAACAAGATCGATGCCGAGCGCGTCGACCTGCCCGGCATCCTGGCACGGCTGCGCGACGCCTTCGGGCGCGAGGTGCTGCCCGTCAACCTGCCGGCCGACGGTGCCAGCCGCGTGGTGGACTGCTTCTTCAACCCGGCGGGCGATGCGGATTTCTCCTCCGTGGCCGAGGCGCACCAGGCGCTGGTCGACCAGGTGGTAGAGGTCGATGAAGACCTGATGGCGAAATACCTGGAACAGGGCGAGATCGAGCCGGCCCAGCTGCACGAGCCGCTGGAGCGCGCCATGCGCGAGGGGCATCTGATCCCCGTCTGCTTCGTATCCGCCCGCACGGGCGCCGGCGTGGCGGAACTGCTCGACGTACTGGCCAAGCTGGCGCCTAATCCGCTGGAGGTGAACCCGCCGCTCTTTCTCAAGGGCGAAGGGGAGGACGCCAAGACCTTCCGTTCCGTGCCGGATGCCTCGAAACATGTGCTGGCCCACGTGTTCAAGGTGGTCATGGACCCCTACGTGGGTAGGCTGGGCATCTTCCGCGTGCACCAGGGCACCGTCACACGCGAAAGTCAGCTCTTTGTCGGTGAGGGGCGCAAGGCCTTCAAGGTGGGGCATCTGTTGCGCCTGCAGGGCAAACGCTATGACGAGGTCGATGCGCTCGGGCCGGGCGAATTCGGCGCTGTCGCAAAGGTGGACGAGATCGAATTCGACGCCGTGCTGCACGACTCGCACGACGAGGACCACATCCACCTCAAGCCGCTCGACTTCCCCACCCCCATGCAGGGCCTGGCCATCGAAGCGAAACGGCGCGGCGACGAGCAACGCATCGCGGAAGTCCTGCACAAGCTCTGTACGGAAGACCCCTGCGTGAAGGTGGAGCAGCACGCCACGCTGCACGAGACGGTGCTGCGCGCCATGGGCGACCTGCACCTGCGCTACCTGCTGGATCGCATGGCCACCAACTACAAGCTGGAAGTGGAAACG
>JAFAKZ010000206.1 GCA_019234745.1 Burkholderiales bacterium | reverse complement strand
GCGTGAGCGCTACCCGAGGCTTGAGTTGACGGTCCTTCAGCAGCCGGACGTGGGTGATCTGGTGACCGAGGGAATCGATGTTGCGGTGCGCTTCGGGCCGCAGCCACCATCGACGATGACTTCACGACTGCTACTCGAGACGCGCGTGCTGACAGTGGCATCGCCGGGCTATCTGGCCCGGCACGGCCGCCCTAAGAAGCCGGAAAAACTGGTCGATCACGAATGTATCCAGTACATCGATCCACGGCGCGGCAAACCCTTCTCGTGGGAATTCCACCGCGGGCTCGAAGTGCTGCCGGTGGAAACGCGGGGACATATCACAACGACCGATGTTGACCTCATGGTGCAGGCCTGTGTGGGCGGCGCCGGTATTGCCCAGCTGCTTGCCCTCAACGTCGCCCATCACGTCGCAAGCGGCGCCTTGATCGAGCTATTCCCGGAATGGCCAGGCGAGACCTACCCCTTGTATATCACGCGCCCATCGCGCCGACTGGCACCCGCAGCGGTTGAGGCCTTCCTCGATTTCTGTTCGGAAATCTGCGCGGACTTGGAGAGTAGATTGCCTGGGACCCGCTAGGTCGGTCCGGCACCGCGCTTCATGCGATCTGCCACCCAGTCGACAAAGACGCGGACGCGCGGTGACAGCTGCCGGTGGTGGGGATACATCACCGACACGGGCATGGGGTGGGGTCTGAAGTTTGCGAGGACTTCGCGCAATGCACCGGTCTCCAACTGGGTTCGCACGTGGTAGGCCGGCAGCTGGATGATACCTAGCCCGGCCTCGCAGCAAGCCACATAGGCATCCGCATGATTGACCGTGTAATTGCTGTTGAGCTGCAGCGATACGGACTTGCCGTCCGCGATGAAATCGAACGGTAAGACCTTGCCCGACGAGTTGATGTAGTTCACCGCCTGGTGTGTCTGGAACTCCTCCAGCGTTTGCGGCTCCCCGGCTCGCGCCAGGTAGGCCGGACTTGCGCAGGTTACCTGCTCCAATAGCGCCACCCGTCGGGCGACCATGCTCGATTCGCGCGGCTCGCCTGCGCGCAGTACGCAGTCGACCCCATCCCGGATCAGGTCCACCAGCCTGTCGCCCATGCCGATTTCCAGTTCGAGCTGCGGGTAACGCGCGTGAAACTCCCCTATGTACGGCAGCAGAAAATGCATGGCCAGGGTGCCCTGCAGGTCGACGCGCAGCTTGCCGCTGAGTGGTCGGTTCGGGTTGTTGAAGGCCGATTCGGATTCCTCGATGTCGGCCAGCAGGCGCACACATCGCAAGTAGTAGGCGTTGCCATCCAGTGTGGGGCTCACCTGCCGGGTCGTGCGCTGGAGCAGCCGCACGCCAAGGCGCTTTTCCAGCTGTTGGATGGTGTTGGTCACCGTTGCCTTGGGCAGCTGCAAGTCGTCGGCGGCCTTGGTAAAGCTCGACAGTTCCACGATGCGTACAAACACCTGCATGGCATCGATCCTATCCATCGCGGCCTCGCCTATTGTTGGTTAATTTCGAAAAGTGTTCGCAATTTTGGCTACTTTATCCGAAATGGCGTAACGAGAACAATGCGTTCCAAGCCAGTCACATGACGCGCTTAGCAAGCAAACCAACCTCTACGCCAAAGGAAGCTGAAATGAACACTACCCAACAAGTCGCCATCGTTACCGGTGCATCTCGGGGCATCGGCGCCGCCATCGCTACCCGCCTCGCCAAGGATGGCTACGCCATCGTCGTCAACTACGCAGGCAATGCAGAAGAAGCCGGCAAGGTGGTGGCTGCCATCACAGCCGCCGGTGGATACGCCACTGCCGTCAAGGCCGATGTGGCCGATCCCCAGTCGGTACGCAATCTGTTCGACGAAGCCATCCGCACCTATGGCCGCGTCGACGTGCTGGTCAACAACGCCGGCATCATGCCGCCCAATCTGCCGCACCTGGCTGACACGGACGACAAGACCTTCGACGCGCTGTTCGCCGTCAACGTCAAGGGCAGCTTCAATACGCTGCGCGAAGCGGCTACCAAATTGCAGCACGGCGGCCGCATCGTGAACTTCTCCTCCAGCGTCATCGGCCTGGCCCTGCCGGGTTACGCCGTCTACGCGGCCACCAAGGGCGCCATCGAGGTGATGACCAACATCCTGGCCAAGGAATTGCGCGGCAAGAACATCACCGTGAATGCCGTCGCTCCCGGACCGACTGCCACCGCCTTGTTCCTGAACGGCAAGACGCCTGAGCTTATCGACCGGCTGGCCAAGGCCGCTCCGCTTGAGCGCCTCGGCACGCCTGAAGACATCGCCAACACCGTCGCCTTCCTGGTCGGCAAGGATGGCCAGTGGATCAACGGCCAGACCTTGCGCGCAAATGGCGGCGCGGTCTGAACGACGTCGAGCGACTTTGACCTAAGGAGAAAATCATGAAATCCGTTGTTCTCGTCACCGGCGCGTCCACCGGTATCGGATACCTGAGTGCCCGCGCACTGGCCGCCGCCGGGCACACCGTGTACGCCAGCATGCGCGACATCCATGGCCGCAATGCGCCACGCGTGCGCGAGCTGCGCGACTGGAGCTTTGCCAATGGCCACGAGCTCCGCGCCGTCGAGCTGGACGTGCTGTCGCAGGCGTCCGCCGACGCTGCGATCAAGACCATCATCGCGGAGCAGGGTCGCCTGGATGTCGTCGTCCACAATGCCGGTCACCTGGTGGTCGGACCGGTCGAGGCGTTTTCGCCGGAGGAGGTCGTTCGGGTATTCGACACGAACACGCTCGGTACGCTGCGCGTGAACAAGGCAGCGCTGCCCTATATGCGCAATGCCCAGTCCGGCTTGATGTTGTGGATCAGCAGTTCTACGGTGCGTGGCGGCTTCCCGCCGTTCCTGGGCCCATATGCCGCCGCGAAGGCGGCCATGGATTCGCTGGCCGTGACCATGTCGTTCGAATTGGCCCGTTTCGGCATCGAGACTTCGATCGTGGTGCCCGGTGCCTTTACCAGGGGCACGGCGCATTTCCCGAACGCAGGTCAGCCGGCCGACAAGGTAACGGCCGACGCCTACGCCCGCTACGACGGGCTGATGGACCAGGTAGGGGCGCGCTTGAGCGCCTTGACGCCCGACCATGCGGACCCGCAAGCGGTGGCAGAGGAAGTTGCTCGCATCGTCAGCCTACCCGCGGGCGAGCGTCCGTTCCGTTCCGTGATCGATTTCATCGATGATGGGGCAGGCGCCGTCACCGAGGTTGCAGAGCGTGTACGTGAAGAATTCGCCGAGCGCATCGGTATCGCCGACCTCCTCAAGCCGACCCTTGCATCATGAGAAGCTTCGCGCTGGAGACAATCGGGAGAGCCTTGCTTGGACTTGCCTTCATTGGCCCTGGTCTGGTGCATTTCTGGTTTAGCTCCCACAAGGGACAGTTCCGGCCTATCGGACTTGCATTGCTCGAAACCAGTGCCGGCCTCGCGCTTGCGCTGAACCTACGAGCAAGATGGTTTGTTCTGGCATTCGTCGTCTTCCTGGTCGCCGATGCCTTTGCTGCCCATGCGTTCTGGGCAAAGCCAGCGGCCGAGCAATCCGACCAGGCGCTGCACTTCTTCAAGAACCTGGCCATCGTTGGTGGCATGTTGCTGCTACTCAGGGGTGAATGACCGGCGTATTTGTCGACATGGGGCACTACTTTGCGTGGTGCCCCTATTTTCGTGGGCGGCACGCCTTCCGAACTTGTCTGGACAGTCGCGCGACCGTTCATGGAAAGCTGACACAGTCGAGAGCAACTCACGTGACAGCTAATGGCCGACGACCGCCCCCGAGAAGGCCGACCGCTGCGTCGGCGGGACAGCACTGAGCAGCCTCCCAAGCCACAGCCCCTGTCTGTGGCTGCTGATTGGCCTGTAGCCGACAGGGGTAGTCGGCCTGCCACGGGCCGCACGCGACCGTGAGCTGCCGGTCATCAGGGATGGCAGAGTGTCCGCAACTGGCGTCATGCTGCTGTCCACTGTTGCCCCAGTGCACCATTCTTTCTCAAGAATACCGTCTTATCGATCCATTGGTGCGCCGGTAAAGTGACTCCATCGCTCCGGTGCTTCTACGCGAAGTCCGGCCAGGGAGATCACGCAGCGGTGTACTAAAAGGAAAACGCAATTGGGCAATTTCAGTTCGTCACACTCATTCACTCCGAGCCTGAAGCATTCCAGTGAGGTTCCCAGCCAAATTTCGGAACAAAATCACTTAAGGGACAATCCGGTAATCCAGGTTTGTAAGGCGATCAGGGCCTATGTTGAGGATTTCGAGCGTAGCCTGGATGGCGACCATGAAGTGGGCATACGGCTGGCCTCGTTTGGCGGGGTGGCGTTCCATGCGCAGCAGATCGGTTTTTCGATGCCGAACGTCATTACGTTCTCGGGCAATACCGAGGATGGCGAGAAGGTGCAACTGATCCAGCACGTTTCTCAAACCAGCTTTCTACTTCGGGCGGTCAGGAAGCAAGAAGCGAAGCCAAAGCGGATCGGCTTCTTGTGGAAACTCGAGGAGTAGCTGTATTCCAGAGGATGTTTGTGGGCGTCCGAATCGGGGGCTATCGCCCGAGTTCGGCAGTCGCCTAGTGAAAGGCGGGCCTAGCGGCGGCTGAAGTCCGGAAGCGATGTTGGCCTCCGGACTTGGCTATCTCAGCAGGATACCTGTCTGCACCGAGATTGCATTGGGCACCTTACCAGATGCGCACCATGCCGTTCTTGCTGCCGATCACCAGGCCGAGGCTGTTTAGGGCAAGGCGGTTATTGGCTTGGGCGCTACAGACGTTGGCAGCCTTGAATGCGTTGGAGGCA
>JAFAKZ010000144.1 GCA_019234745.1 Burkholderiales bacterium | reverse complement strand
CGACGCCAAGCTGATCGCCGTGCCGGTGGAAAAGCTCTGCCCGATGTACAAGAACGTCAAGACGACGGACGACCTGCCGGAACTCCTGATGCGCCAGATCCAGCACTTCTTCGAACACTACAAGGACCTGGAAGCCGGCAAGTGGGTGAAGGTAACTGGCTGGGGTGATATCGACGCCGCCAAGCAGGAAATCATCGACGGTATTGCGCGTTATCAGCCGGCTTAAGGCTAGCTGTTTGAGGCAAGAGAGGGCTGCCTGCGGGCGGCCCTTTTTTGTGCACGGCGGGGGTATGGAAGTTCATGTAGGGGGCCATTAAGCGCAGCGCAATGCACCCAGCCTTCGCGAGAGCTCAACCGTTTGGTGCATTGCGCTGCGCTTAATGGCACGCTACAAATGCGTCATTCCCGCGAAGGTGGGTTTCGCTGCGCGCTACGCCAACCTACCCGAATGTAGTTCGCTGTATCCGGCTACCAATCCGTAGCAAAACTACGATTCCCTACAGCCCTTGGGTCTATTATGCTCAGTGGTTCGCGCTAATCGATTGCTTCCGGACACCACCATGGCCCTGTACGACAACGCTTCTGCCAAGGACCTGCCGCTCGAGCAGGATCTCGCTCTGCTCGCCCAGTTGCTGGCCGACACCATTCGTACGGAAGCGGGGCCTGAAACCCTGGGCAAGATCGAGGCCGTGCGGGACCTGGCGGCGCGCTTCGTATGGGAAGGCGATGTGACGGCAGCGGACGAGCTGTCGAATATGCTGGCGACCCTGAGCCACGATGACACGGTAGCGCTGGCCCGTGCCTTCTCCTACTTCTCGCACCTGTCGAACATCGCGGAAGACCTGCACCACAACCGTCGCCGCCGCTACCACCGCATGCAGGGCAGCCAGCCGCAGCGCGGCAGCCTGGCCCATGCGCTGGATAATCTACGCGAGCGTGGCGTGGCGCCGGCCGCTATCCGCGAACTGCTGGGCCACGCACTGATCGCCCCTGTACTCACGGCCCACCCCACCGAAGTGCAGCGCAAGACCCTGCTCGATTACGAACACACGCTGGCCCGCGCGCTCACCATGCGCGACCGCATGACGCTGACGCCGGATGAGCTCGACGATAACGACAAGGCGCTGCAGCGCGTGATCCTCACGCTGTGGCAGACGCGCGAAATCCGCGCCTTCAAGCTCTCCGTGAACGACGAGATTGAGAACGGGCTGTCGTACTTCCGCTCCACCTTCCTCAAGCAGCTGCCGCGCATCTACCACGAGTTGGAAGACAATCTCTCCGCGCAGATGGGCGAGAAGGTGGAACTGCCCACCTTCATGCACGTGGGCTGCTGGATCGGCGGCGATCGCGACGGCAACCCCTTCGTGACGCCGGACGTAACCTTGCATGCGGCCGCACGCCAGGCTGCCGTGGCCTTCGATTTCTACTTCGCCGAGGCGACCAAGCTCGAAGACGAGCTGAGCCTATCTTCGCGCCTCGTGGCCGTAAGCGAGGACGTACACCGCCTGGCCGGTTTCTCGCCCGACCAGCCGGTAAGCCGCGCCGAAGAGCCATACCGCCGCGCCATGGCCGGCATCCGCCAGCGCATCCTGGCCACGGCCCACAAGCTGGGCAAGTTCCGCGGCGGTATCCTGCCCTTCGCCGGAGCCGAGGCCTACGCGAATGCGGCCGAACTGGCGCACGACCTGCGCATGGTCGCCGACTCGCTCGCTGCGCACGGCTCCGCCATCCTGGCCAGCGGCCGCCTGCGCCGCCTGATCCGCGCGGTGGAGGTATTCGGTTTCCACCTGGCGCCGCTCGATATGCGCCAGCACAGCGGCGTGCACGAGCGCGTGGTGGCCGAGCTGTTCGCCAAGGCAGGGCTGGAGGACTATTTGTCGTTGGACGAAAGCGCCCGGCGCAAGGTGCTGCTGCGCGAGCTGGGTTCTGCGCGCCTCTTGTGCACGCCCTTCGTGGAATACAGCGAGGAGACGGCCAAGGAACTGGCCATCGTGCGAACGGCCGCGCAAATCCACGAGCAATATGGCGCGGCGGCCCTGCCCAACTACATCATCTCGAACGCACAGAGCGTGTCGGACCTGCTGGAAGTCGCCGTCATCCTGAAGGAGGTGGGCCTCGTGGCGCTATCGCCCGAGCCGCGCGCCGCCGTCAATATCATCCCCCTGTTCGAGACCATCCCCGACCTGCGCGGCTGCGAAACCATCGTGCGCGAGCTGTTTGCGCTGCCGCAATGGATGAAGCTGCTGGCCGTGCGCGGCATGGTGCAGGAGATCATGCTGGGCTACTCGGACAGCAATAAGGACGGCGGCTACCTGACCTCGAACTGGGAGCTGTACAAGGCCGAGATCAAGCTGGTCGACGTGTTCAAGCAGGCGGGCGTGCGCATGCGCCTGTTCCATGGCCGCGGCGGTTCTGTGGGCCGTGGTGGTGGCCCCAGCTTCGACGCCATCCTGGCGCAGCCGGCGGGTGCCGTGGACGGGCAGATCCGCATCACGGAACAGGGCGAGGTGATCGCCGCCAAGTATGCCGACGCAGAAATCGGCCGGCGCAACCTGGAAACCATCGTGGCCGCCACGCTGGCCGCCAGCTTCCCGGGACGGCGCGAGCTGGACGACGACACAGTAGAGCGCCAGGCGCTGATGGAGAAGCTCTCCGGCATCGCCTACCGCGAATACCGCGACCTCGTGTACGCCACGCCGGAATTCATCACCTATTTCCGCGAAGCGACGCCCATCTCGGAAATCGCCAAGCTCAATATCGGCAGCCGCCCCTCCGCGCGCCGCGCCAGCAACAGCATCGCCGACCTGCGCGCCATCCCCTGGGTGTTCTCCTGGGCCCAGTCGCGCCTGATGCTGCCGGGCTGGTACGGCTTCGGCACCGCCATCGAGACCTATTGCGCGGAGCGCGGCGAGGCGGCGATCACGGAGCTGGCCGATCTCTACCGTCACTGGCCCTTCTTCCGCACGGCGCTGAGCAATATGGAGATGGTGTTGGCCAAGAGCGACATCCACGTGGCCAGCCGCTATGCCGGCCTGGTGAAGGACCAAGGTGTGTCCGAGCGCATTTTCGGCCGCATCCACGCGGAATGGCGCCGCGCGATCAACGCCGTGCTGGCCATCACGGGCCACAAGGAGCTGCTTGGCGACAACCCGTTGCTGGCGCGCAGCCTGAAGAACCGGCTACCCTATCTCGACCCGCTCAACCACCTGCAGGTGGACCTGATGCGGCGCTTCCGCGAGGGCGACGAGAGCGAAGATGTTTTGTATGCGATTCACCTTACGATCAATGGCATTGCCGCGGGCCTGCGCAATAGCGGTTGATCACACTCAACCGGCATCGGGTTTCAACCGTCAGATCACCGCCCGGCAAGCCGTGCGCTCCTGTGCAGATGAAGACTCAACGATCCTTTGCTAATTTATTCCACCCCCCCCGCCCCCGCCGCCGCGGGGCAGCCTCGCTTTGGCTCGGTCCGCTCATCTTGCTGCTGATAGAGAATGGCGCTTATGCCCTACCCATCGACTTCAGCGACCGCGTCGAAAACGCCCTGCTCTGCCGCTCCGAGTGGGGCACGGCGTTTTGGGAGGGCTATTTCAACAAGTCGCTATCCAAGCCCGTACGCGACTGGGGCGACGCACGCTGGTGGACAGCGCAGGGGGCAAGGTTGGGAGGCGTGACGGCCACGGAAGTGTTTATCAACATCGGCGACGACCGCGTATTGATGTTGGGTGCGCTCATCTCCCAGCCCGTCGAGCAAGTCAAACAGACGGTGGAAAAAACCCTCGGCACGCGCTTTCAGCCCGTGCAGGCGGCCGACGGCGTGCGCTATGTGAACGACAGCCTGAGCGTGCTGGTGGGTACTACGGACGGCCAGACCAAGTGGTATTGCGCCAAATGGAACACCGGCAATAAGCCGTAATCCCCAATCGACGACGCGCCGAATCCGTTGCGTGCACGCAATACCTAACCCCCGAAAGATGTCCCTGTCATAAAAAGTTCTTAAGTTCTACATGTGGGCGATCTATGCTGCTGCGGCTTTCGGGCAAAGCAGACAAAAACCCTTACAGCCCAAATACATCGGAGAACTTTAATGAGCAAGCACATCCTCAGCGCAGCCCTTGCGCTGGCCTTCGGCGTTGCCGCGGCCAACCCACCCGTACCCTTGACCAACAGCCAGACACCCGTCGACTGGTGGTTCACGTTCAAATTCAATTCGACCGCATTCCCGGGCTGCAAGACCGGTGCGCCGGCCAACAGCTGCGCATTCGGCGGTACGCCGCAAAACTACACGCGCGGGTTCGGGCAGCAGTTCGTTTCCGCAAGCAGTGCCAACCCAACCCTGCAGGACGGCAGCGACTGCGTGGGCACGACGACGAGCGACCCGGTCGGCGCAACGTTCGACGAGATCTACAACAACAGCAATTACTACGTGGTGTGGAACGACCAGTTCTACAACGACCCGACGATCAGCGGCTGCGGCACCAGCTGCGCGGCACCTTGGGGCCACTCCAAGGGCATCCTGGCCTGGGACGACACGGGCGCCGGCGTCATCATGCAGGTCACGACGCCATCCTGGCCCGGATCCGGCAGCGCCAGCAACCCGCGCAACGCGGACGGCAATACGCTGGGCTGCGTACAGGACGACAACGTCATCTACAGCCAGGATTTCTTCTCCCTGCGCCTGAGTAAGGACGACGTCGTCGCAGTGCTCAACGCACTGCAGACGGCCAGTGTCGTCACCGATCCGTCCAACCCGCAGATCGTAAAGAACGGCGGACCATCGGACATCCAGTCGCTCGTATCCGGCCTGGGCAGCCAGTCTTCCACGAAGACGGCCTACCAGTCGAACCTGTCGACCGGTGTCCATCTGATCGCCAAACCGTCTGCCCTGAATGTGCCGCCCTGGCAGATGGTGTCGGCGCTCTTGGGCGGTGTCCCACTGCGCGTGGCAACATGGTGGGAGAACACGAAGAGCGTCGCAATCCCCAACACGACGGCAAGCACGCAGATCGATTGCTGGGACAGCTCGCTGGGTACGCCGGGCGCTGTGACGAACGCCGCCACCGGCTCTTGGGAAGGCCATAGCTATGCACTGACAGGCGGCCTCGCCGCCAATGACAACCACGCAAAGATCGGTGTATCGCTCGATCCGAGCCATCCCTATGCCATCTTCGGCGACATGAATCAGGAAGGTGCATTGACGGGCACTTGCTCGACGAGCCAGAACGGCCGCGGCGGTCTCTTCTTCGTCGTGACCGACCCGAAACTCGTCAATAGCGTCATGAGCATCACGGGAGGCGGCTCGATACCGACGCCCACTCCGACCCCGACGCCGACACCTACCCCAACGCCCACGCCGACACCTACGCCGACGCCGACCCCAACACCCACGCCGACCCCGACGCCGACTCCCACCCCGACGCCGACTCCCACCCCGACGCCGACACCCACTCCTACGCCGACCCCAACACCCACGCCGACGGCACCGACGTTCAACTACAAGACAAAGTACTACCTGGGCGCCACGGTGACGTATACGGACGGCCTCGAGTACCAGTTGACCGTGATCCGCGGCTCGAAGCCGGACGCCGTGCACCCGATTCGGGGCTCGAACTGTGAGCCTACGTATTGCACGTCGACAGAGCCAGAGTGGGATACGGTGACCATCTATGCCTACTGGTCGCCTGTTCAGTCCCTAGCACTCCGGCACTATGCCATCCACTGATCCATAGCGTTTCCAGCTGAAGGCAATACGAAAGCGGCGGCCAGTCCCCATCGGGCTGGCCGCCGCTGTTCCTTCACACGCTGAGTCCGACGCTTCAAACTCTATACAGCTACGGGCACCGCTTCCAACTTGACACCCCAACGCCGCTTGATCCAATAGTCCACCGATAGCTTGCCCGGCCCATGCGCGATCAAAAGCGCCAGCATGATGGCCCACTGGTAGTGGTTGTACAGACCCGCCATCTGTTCCGGTGCCATCAGCACGTGCCAGTACGACACGACGGCCATGATATTCACCATGGTCAGGCCGATCGCCCCCAAGCGCCCGCCCAAGCCCAGCACCAGCAGCACGGGGAAGAACAGTTCGCCGCTCGCGCCCATGAAGGCGGCGATCTGCGGCGGCAGTACAGGCACACGGTACTCATCGGTGAACAGGGCGATGGTCGTATCCCAGTCGTGTATCTTGGTCAGACCGGAATCGAAGAAGACCTTGGCGACGTACAGCCGCACGACGAGATCGGCCAGGGGCGCGAACCAGCGTTCGATCAGCGCGATGGCGCAGGTCAGGGTGGTAGCGGCACGTTGCAGCAAGGTGTTCACGATATCTCTCCAGTTGAGTAGTCAGTGACCACTTGGTCGGCGATCCAGCGCTGCAATGACAGGTCCAGATCAAATTCTTCGTCGGCATCAAGTGCGCGCGCCAGCGCCTCGATAAAGGGTAGACCAGCCAGGCAGCTTTCCAAGAACACAGCCTCGGCTGGCAGTATGCGGCGCACCTGCACATGGCGGCGCAAGTCGCGCCAGACCAGGGCTGTCTCGCCGCCCTGGTCTGGCGAGGGGAAGTCCCCACCCTCTGTCGGTTGGTGTGCACACCACAGGCTGGCGACGGGCCAAGGCGACCGTATTACTGCGACGGCCGGATGCAGTACGAAGGCGAGCGAAGACTGCTGCTCGGGCGTCAGGGTGGCGAGCCGGCCCGCATCGAAGGGCTCCGCGTCGTCTGCGTAGTAAGCCTGGTGGCATAGCCAATCGAGCCGTGCCGCGTCGGCCAAATAGGGCAGCGATTGCGCTGGCGGGAAGTCGGCAATAAAGGCAGGGAAGGTTTCGCCGTAACGGTTCAAGTCGCCCGAGCGTGAGGGCTGCACGCGCGCCGCGGCGCGGGCCATGGCGCCGAAGAACTCCTCGCCCACCAGTTGCAGCACCACGGGGAAGGCCTCGGCCAGCGCATCGGCACGGTTATGCAACACGTTGTTTGCATAGGCGCTGATGCCCTGCGCTGTGGCGCCGAATTGCCGCTTCGCTTCTGCGGCATCGTGCAGGGCCGTGGCGAACTTGCGAAGTTGGGTAGCGAGCGTCATGCCGCCACCTTCAATCGGTCCAGTAGTGTTTGCGCGCGTGCCGCTTCGCCGATCAGTTCATCAATGGCGGGCAAGTTGCGGTCCCGTTCCAGCAACACGGGTCGCGGGCCGAAGCGCTGCAGGGCGAAGTCCAGCAGTTGCCAGACCTCCTGGCACACGGCTGCGCCGTGGCTGTCAATCCAGAGGCCATCGTCGCGCACTTCGAAGCCTGCGATATGCAGTTCGCTCACGGCCTCGGCAGGCAAGGCCGACAGCGCCTGGCGCGCATCGCGGCCCAGGTTGTGCTCATTGACATGGAAGTTGTTGATGTCGACCAGGAGCCCGCAACCAGTGCGCCGCGCCAGTTCGGCCAGGAATTCGCCTTCCGGAATGATATCGTCGACGAAAGCTACATAGGACGACAGGTTCTCGACCAGCAGCGTACGCCCCAGCGCATCCTGCGCAGCCGACACCTGCCGCACCATCCAGTCCAGCGCCGCTTCGCTATAGGGTAGCGGTAGCAGGTCGTTGTAGCACTCGCCGCCGGCGCGGTTCCAACATAGGTGTTCCGATACGGCAGCCGGCTCGATGCGGTCCACGAGCTGGCGAAACTGCACCAGGTGCGCCGTATCGAGCGGCTCGGCCGAACCCAAGCCCAGGCCCACGCCATGCAGCGAGACGACGTAGTGCTCACGTACGGCCTCCAGCGCGGCTACTGCCGCACCGCCGCCGAAGTAGTTTTCAGCATGGACTTCGAACCAGGCCGCCGCGGGCCGGGTATCGATCACTTCACGCAGATGCGGTGGGCGCAGGCCTATGCCCGCAGCCACCGGCAAACTCAAACCATTCAACATGCCAACTCCAATTAAAAACGGGCGGCCAAGGCCGCCCGCTCCATTACCTTTCCGGCAATATTACTTCTTCGGGGTCTCGCTGCCACCCATCTTCTGGCAGGTGCCCTTGGCGACATACTTCCAGTCGTTCGGATCGTTGTCGGCCTTGGTCTGGCCGGCGCAGCTGTGGCTGCCCGTGGCCGAGGCGCAGTCGTTCTTGCCGGCCTTGGCGATACCGTAGCACTTTTCCTTGCCACCCTTGTCATCGGCGTGCACAGGGGCGGTCAGGCCGAGGGCGATCAGACTGGCAACGGCGCCGGAGATGAGAGCTTGCTTCTTGTCCATCAGTGAGACTCCTTGTAGCGAGAGGGAAAAATTTGCTTACGTGCCTTGGTCGAGCATAGTCCATCTTTTCTTACACACTCGCGAAAAACTTTTTGCGTGTATTCCCGTTTACGCCAAAAAGGTTTTCATCCCCGTGCCGGATGCGCCCTTTATAATCGCCAGCGACACTCTGCCTACGACCCTTCATGACCGCTTCCGGTTCAATTGACCTCATTCCCGGCTCAGACCTGACGCCCCTGCACACGCTGGGCCTACGCTCGCACGCAGACCATTTGGCTGTTCTTGCCGACCTTGGTCAATTGCCAAGCATCCTGGCGAATGCACCGGCACCACTGCGCATCCTCGGTGGCGGCAGCAATCTGGTCCCCGGCGAGCAGGTTCACGGCACTATCCTGAAGATTGAACTACAAGGCCGACGCCTGCTGCGCGAGGACGACCACGCTTGGTACATCGCCGCCGCCGCCGGCGAGAACTGGCACGACTTTGTGCAATGGACGTTGGCGCAAGGCTGGCCGGGACTGGAAAACCTGTCGCTGATTCCCGGCACGGTGGGTGCCGCGCCCATCCAGAATATCGGCGCCTACGGCGTTGAGCTGAAAGACCGCTTCGACTCGCTCACCGCCTACCACCTGAAAAATGGCACGACGCGCACCTTCACGCTGGCCGAGTGCGCCTTCGCCTACCGCGACAGCATCTTCAAGCAGCTTGAAGCGGGCCGCTGGCTGATCACGGAAGTCGTGTTCCGCCTGCCCAAACAGTGGCAGCCGATGCTGGGCTACGGCGACCTGGCGCAACGCGCAGGCCCCACGCCCACGCCGCGCGCGGTGGCCGACGCCGTCATCGCCATCCGCCAAAGT
>JAFAKZ010000136.1 GCA_019234745.1 Burkholderiales bacterium | reverse complement strand
CCGCGCCATTCCATCGATAAATCGGGCGAGGCGGTGGAAGTGTCCACCACGGGCCGCCACGACCCCTGCGTGGGCATTCGTGCCACGCCCATTGCGGAGGCCATGCTGGCGCTCGTGCTAATGGACCATGCGCTGCGCCATCGCGCCCAGAATGGCGACGTACAGGTGGATACACCGCGTATCCCTGGGCGAATCGAGTAGCAGCCTGGACTCGATGCCCATGTAGGCACATATCGGACAATTGCAGTTGTCTAGGCAATTTACGTCTTAATCAGGGCGGCGATATCGCAATGTTTAATTCGTAAATTTATGTGAATAGGCGGTATATATTCAGGCCGAATTGGAAAACAAAAAGCCGACCCGTAGGTCGGCTTTTTTGCTGAAGCAAGAAGTATGAATTACTTCTTGGCAGCGTCAGCGGCCGGAGCGGCAGCCGGAGCAGCGGCGTCAGCCGGCTTGGCAGCGTCAGCAGCAGGAGCGGCGGCCGGAGCAGCAGCGTCAGCAGCAGGAGCGGCCGGAGCAGCAGCAGGAGCAGCGGCGTCAGCAGCAGGAGCGGCCGGAGCAGCAGCGGGAGCCGGAGCAGCGGCAGGAGCAGCAGCGTCAGCAGCAGGAGCGGCTTCCTTGTTACCACAAGCAGCCAGACCAAGAGCCAGAAGAGCAGCGACGAGCAGAGACGACTTCATCATTTTATGTACCTTTACCGGTGGGTTCATAGGTGTAGAAACTACGAAAGCAATCGACCGTTGATCGAGGGCTTTGAAAAACCTTTGACGCATCAGAGACGACCGACTGGAGGATTCTAGCAGTTTTGTCGAAAAAAAAAAGAGGTTATGCGCGGTGCAGCAATCCGCGATTCAATCGGAATTGCCGTATCCGTATCTGGCAGCCGCCGGCGATGGCTTCAAAGCCGCCCGCGGGCAGGAGAATAGCAAGTGCCTAATACGACTCAAATACCAAGCCGTCTCCCCTCTTGCGCAGGCTGCGCATGTTGCCACATCAGGTGAAACGCCTGGCGGCACAATGCCCTCTGGCGCCCGTCCTCGCTCGCTTCACCGCGATGCGAGTCCGGATGGAAGCGCCGGACGACAGACACGTCCGTCAGCAAAAAAGTTTCCGCCGGATGCCGGTCAGCCTCGCTGGTCAGCCGCACTTCAAAGGCGTGACCATAAACCTGCTGCAGCAGTACCAGGCGCTGGCAATAGCGCCAGAAGAATTTGTCGTCGTGAAGCAACAGTCGCACCCGCACGAGCGGCGACGACGCCAGCAGCGCCTTGATCCGTTCCGCCGCCGCGACTTCGTGGGCGATCGATTCGCTCAGGTCGACGTCGAACCAGTCGATGGCACGCGTGTCTTCCGCGAGGGCCACCTGCATGGCCGCGCGCCAACCGTCCGCATGATCAAACTGAATCGCTTCCATCGACTTGAGCCGTGCGCCTGCCGATACCCGATAGATATACGATAGCCGCATTGTGGGCTGTCTGCCATCACGCACTCTGGATCATAATGCGGACACGCCGATTCATCGTCTTCAGCAGCAAACCGGAAAGCCATGCGCCTGTCACTCGACGCACTTATCGTTCTCGACGCCATTGACCGCAAGGGCAGTTTTGCCGCTGCAGCTACCGAGCTGCACCGCGTGCCGTCTGCCGTCACCTACACCATCCAGAAGCTGGAGCAGGATCTCGACGTCCTGATCTTCGACCGCAGCGGCCACCGCGCCCGCCTCACGCCGGCTGGGCAAGAGCTGCTGCGCGAAGGCCGCCCCTTGCTGGAGGCTGCCACGGCGCTGGAAGCACGCGTCAAGCGCGTGGCAACGGGCTGGGAGCCGGAACTGCGTATCGCGGTGGGCGACCTGCTGGACTTCAATGTGCTGTTGGATTCCGTGGCGGAATTCGACCGCTCCGGCGGCGAAACGCGCCTGCGCTTTCTGCACGAAGTGTTCGGCGGTGCCTGGGATGCCCTTTACACGGGCCGCGCCGACATCGTGATCGGCGCGCCGGGCGATGCACCACCGGGCGGCGGCTATAAGAGCGTGGCCATGGGCGAGGTGGAGTTTGTACTGGCCGTCGCGCCCACCCACCCGCTGGCACGCGAACAGCAACCCGTGCCCATGCAGGTGGTACGCACGCACCGCGCCGTCAGCGTGGGCGACACCTCGCGCACCCTGCAGCCCCGTACCTCGCGCCTGCTCACCGGGCAGCCCACGCTGTCGGTGGCCACGCAGGATGCCAAGGTGGCAGCACAGATCGCCGGACTGGGCGTCGGCTTCCTGCCGCGCCGCCTGGCCAACCCACACTTCGCCAGCGGCAAGCTGGTGGAGATCGCGGTGGACGAGCCGAAGATGGTGGCGCCGCTGTATATCTCCTGGCCGAGCAAGGCGCGCGGCAATGCCTTGCGCTGGTTCATCGACCATCTGTCGAACGAAACGGTGCGCAAGCGCCTGTGCGAAGGCTCTGGCGACACATGCAACTGATTGCAGTGGGGGTGCAGGACACCGTAGTACAGCGCTTGTCGCGGCAAGGCTGGAAGGGCCATCGCATAGGCGGACTGGCACCCGTCGCCTGGCATACTCTGCCGGATGTGGCCGCCGTCATGGCGTTGCCTGGGCCATACGTATGGATTATCGGCGATGCGCTGGGGCGACCTGCCCCATCGGCTATCGGCCCAGATGACGTGGTAATCGACCTGGGCGGTGGCGATTCGGTCGCGCGCTCCATTCCCAACCGGGTGGCAATTGGGCTACAGGACAGCCCCTTCGCCGTCGACTATGGTTTTCTGCTGACGGCAGGCGGCAACCCGGCTGCCGTGGGCCGGGCGGCAACGATACTGGATGCGCTTGCCCCTACCCCCAAGGCATGGTTGTACGCGGGAGGACAAGGTGCGCCGGCATTCCTCAGCCTCCTGACCCATGCACTGGGAGCAAACTGGATGGGCATCGCAGCGACGATGGCATCGCAGAATTTCAGCCAAGGCCTGGCGCCATGGTGGGCGGGACAGCGTGCGCTGCTTGCACAGCTTGCCCAACCGGCACGGGTCTATCTGGAAACGGAACAGGACGCCGACTACCGCGCCCTGCCAGGCATGGCAAGCCCCTTCCCTTTCGCGGCCCCAGGTGGTCGCGCGGACGACGCGCCGGCGCGCAAGCTCGCGCAGTTGCTATGCTGGCTCGACCAGCAGGGTCATGCGCCCTAATCATTCGACTCCTGCTGCTCGTCCTCAGCCAGATAAGCATTGAGCCAGTTGTAAACGGTCTTGAGGCTCACGCCCAAAGCCTTGGCCGTGCGCTGCTTATTGCCCCGGTAGTAATCGAGCGTCGCCAGCACGAGCTGCCGCTCGGCCATGTCGAGCGAGGTGCCGATCTCGATCTCGACCACATTGCGCGCACCGTTCGCCTCGCAAGGTTTGAGCGGATCGAGCGAATCTACCTCTACCACCGCATCGGCGATGATGTAGGCACGCTGCACGCAGTTCTTCAGCTCACGCACGTTGCCCGGCCAGTCGTGGGCGCGCAGGCTCTGCTTGACGCCAGCTGCGAAGCGCTTGTGCGTACCGTATTGCGCATTGCATTCGGCCAGGAAGCGATGCGCCAGCAGGATGACGTCGTCGCCACGCTCGCGTAGCGGCGGAAGGACCAGGGGGAATACGGCAAGGCGATACAGCAAGTCCTGGCGCAGCAAGCCATCGCGCACCGCCGCCATCGGCTCGCGGTTGGTCGCGGCCAGCACCCGAACGTCGCACTCGATCTCGCAATCGCCACCCACGCGGATCAGCCGCCCCGTTTCAAGCACACGCAACAGCCGCACCTGCAGGTCGATCGGCATTTCCGTGATCTCGTCCAGCAGCAGGGTTCCGCCGTGTGCGCGCTCGAAGAAGCCGCGGTGCGTCTTGTTGGCGCCAGTAAACGCACCCTTTTCGTAGCCGAACAACTCTGCCTCGATCAGGGTGGCGGGCAATGCGCCACAGTTGAGTGCCACGAAGGGCACGGGCGCGCGCGGGCTCATATCGTGGATCGTGTGCGCAATCAGCTCCTTGCCGCTGCCGCTCTCGCCGACGATCAATACCGATACGTCGCTCGGCGCCACCCGTTCGATCAGGCGGAACACTTCACGCATGGCGGGCGATGAGCCATATAGATGCCCAAAGCGCGTCCCCGCGCCAGCACCGCGGGCCCGGCCGCCATGTGGCCGTGCGCGCCGCTTTGTGCGGGTGTAGGAGAACAAGGTTGCAACGACAGGATTCGTGGTTTCGGACGGATGAGGCTCGTACATGGGCCGATTCCTTTCCGCGCGCAATGCAGCGGCCGCGGGCGGCCATGCAGCGCCTGGCTTGATTGCAGGGAGATCAGAGCGGTGGTCGTACAGTCGGCGACCCGGTAAATAGTGACATCCTCGTCCTCGCACGCTTTACAACACGACGTGTAAAACCTGCAATGCGCGGTGTCCCCCTACGTCGTGCCAAGCTGAATGCCGTCTACAGGCGCCATATACCAAGGGCCATTGCACATGAGAGCCCGCGCGGCGCGAACAGTTCCACAATCGCGACCGCCGGTCGCGGCACCCATGCGTGGGTTTGGGCCAGGCACGAAAAATGCGGCGCTCCCATTACCAGCCACAACCGCATGGGAGACACGCATGAAATATCAAATCACTGCGATTACCTTATCGGGCCTGCTGTTGCTGCCTGGCTGCGCAACCGAGCCGCAGCAGGGTGTAGCGGTACAGCGTGCCAGCTACGCAAGCTACGGCGTGGTGACCCACGTCGACGTGTTCAACGCCACCACCACGGGTGACTCGGTGGCAGGTGCCGCCGTGGGCGGCGTCCTGGGCGGCCTGCTCGGCCACCAGTTCGGCGGCGGTCGGGGCAATACCGCCACGACCATCGCCGGTGCAGCGGGTGGTGCCTACGTTGGTAGCAAGGCCGGCGGACAGGAACGCCTCGTCTATCGTGTCGCGGTACGCCTGGATAATGGCGATACGGCGAGCTTCGACGTCGCGACCGACGCATTCCGCCAGGGCGACCGCGTGGAAGTACGCGACGGTACGCTGCGACGCTTGTAACAGTAAATCGGCAAACGACAAGGGCGGCCGGTTTGGCCGCCCTTGTCCATGCTGGCTGCTACTTGACGTGACCGTCCTCAGGCCCCTTTGGATTGAACCTGGACGTTGTTCATGACCGACTTCACACCCGGTACGGCCTGAACCAGGTTGGTCAAGCTGTCCGCTTGCGCCTGTGAATCGGCCTTACCGGTCAGCGTGATGAAGCCACCATCGCTCTTTACCTGCAGCTGTAGCTTCGCTGCGGACGGATCGGCCGCGATCGCGGATTTCACCTTGGCGATCAAGGCGGTATCCATCAGCGAAGGCGTAGCAGCCGAGGCGCCGGCAGGCACCGACGGGGAGTCCGCCCTCGCGAGCGTCTGCGTGTTGCTGCTGCTCGATGTATCGGCATTCGCCGTGGTGGAATTGCCCGTATCACTCGAGGACGACGTCTGCGCCCCGGTGTTCGATGCAGACGGCACACCTTCCTCATGCTGGCCGCAACCGGCCAGACCAAGTGACAAGGCGATAAGCGAGATGGATGTGGCAAGGATGACTGAGCGTGTCATGACGAATCTCCTTTCGACAATTGCAATGGATCAAGCGCGGATCAGCCTGGACGGGCGGTGTGCGCTGGCACCGTTAGTGGTGCTTATGTCCCTGCTGGGTGGATTGATAAAGTGGCTTCCCCCCACTATCAGCGGCTTCAGGACGCTTCTGGCCTTGCTGCATGCTGCCTTTGCGGCCGGCCTTGCGCGGATCCTTCATCGACGATCCACCTGCACCCTTCTTCGATTCCGCCTGGTCAGGCTTGGCAGAACCGGTCCCGTGCTTCTGTTCGTGGGAATAGTCGTAACCGTATTGGGGCTGCTGATACTGGCCCCCTTTGCTTGGCGTAGAAGACATGGTTGGTCCTTTCTCGTGATGCTCTGCCCCCAGCGTCGCCGCAATGCCGATCGAACTGTGTATCCGGCGAGCCGCCGATGCTCTTGCACCTATTGAAGAGGTTGGGAACAGAAAACCCGTCGGCGGTATGGGTTCAGTGGCAACCACCGTGCCCGGCCGGCCGAAGCGACAGGAAACAACATATAAACAACTGATTTAACAGGGTTATATTCCACATCCAGCGTCAAGAGAGGCGCTATTGCGCTGTACTGGCCTGGTAATTGTTGCCCGCCTGCTTGTAATCCTTACCAACATTTCCCAAGGCACACCCGGGCAAGCCGTTGATTTCCTTGAATTGCGCCGTGGCATGAATGCTGCTGAATCAGGGGCACTCCCGTTCCCGAAGGAGCCTCAACCATGAACACATCCATCGCAAGATATGCCGCTACCTCGTTTGTTGTCGCAGGCGCATTCGGCCTCGCCGCGTGCAGCACGGTACCTGCACCGACACAGCAAATGGGTGTAGCCAAGTCGGCCATCGAGCAGGCGCAACACGTAGGCGCAGCGCAGTACGCATCGGCCGAGTTGCTGGTCGCGACCGACAAGATGGCACGTGCCGACACGGCCGCTCACGCCGAGAAGTACGTGCAGGCTCGCCGCCTGGCTGAAGAGGTAGAAGTGGACGCCCAGCTCGCGCAAGTCACGGCCACTTCGACCAAGTCCGCCGCGGCTGTGCACGAACTCAACAAGTCCACCCAGGACCTGCGCCAGGAAATAGAACGCGGCGCCCAGGCCCCGGGCAACCAGTGAGAGGAAGGAGCCTCAGCCATGAATACCTCTGACCGAACACCCTTGCTTGCAGTGATGACCGCCGCGCTATTGGCCGGCTGCGCATCCACGCCAACGAACAATGCCGACCTCGACCAGGCCAAGCAGGCCTACACGGCTGCCAGCAACGACGCGCTCGTGCTCAAGCATGCGCCGTCCGAACTTGAAAGCGCGCACCTGGCGCTGGATAGAGCAGACAAGAACTGGAAGCAGGAACATGACGCCGAAGAAACGCACCATCTGGCCTATATCGCCCAGCAACGCGTGAAAATCGCCGAGCAGGCCGCCATGGGCCGCGACGCAGACGCGCGTATTGCCCAGTCGACCACCAACCGCGAAAAGCTGATTGCCGATGCCCGAACCGTCGAGGCGGACCAGGCCAAGGCCCGCGCCGCTGCGCTGCAACGCGAGCTGGAAGCCCTGTCGGCCAAGCAGACGGACCGCGGCATGGTGATCACGCTGCATGACGTGCTGTTCGACACGGGCCGCGCCAACCTCAAGGAAGGCGGTATGGACATGGTCAACCGGTTGGCCGCCGTGCTGCGCGAGTACCCGGACCGCCGTGTGCTGATCGAGGGCCATACCGACAGTACGGGCTCGGGCATCGTGAACCAGGCACTGTCTGAACACCGTGCCGACGCAGTCAAGCTTGCGCTGCAGAACGACGGCATCGCGGGCGACCGCATCGACACGCACGGCTATGGCGCCAGCAAGCCGGTGGCGAGCAACCGCACGTCCGCCGGCCGGCAGCAGAACCGGCGCGTCGAGATCGTAATCTCGGACGCACAGGGCAAGGTAGGCGCCTTGTAGCCTGACCTTCCAACGAGACGGCGCCGGGCGTTTGCCCGGCGCCGTTGTCTTGTGCCGGCAGCTTACGCTACCCAATCGTACGCGCACGCACCCATGCAGCATGGGCCGCCAGGCAGGCGTAGCTCCAATCCAGCTTGTCGCAAACGCGCGTCTTGTCGTACTCCTCGTGCATCAGCGACTCCAGCTGATCGAATGAGCTATTGGGGTGCAGGATCACCGCCATATAACCAACGCGGTAGGCCGGTGCAAACGCAAAGTAGCCATATTCGTCGTCGGCGTACGGCTGTTTGTCGTGCTGGTATTGCCAGTACCGGTCTTCAAACGTGGGGTTGACTGCCGACGCAGCAACAGCGGCGCGCGTCGTACTGGTTCTAACCGGTGGTCGTTGCAGGGTCATGGGCATGGAACACCTCCTCGCCTTGGTCTGTGGCGACCCGCAGTCGGTCTTGGCGAACTTGCAGAATTTACAAATGACCTTGTAATTCCGCCCAGGCAGCGCCTTGAACCGACTGCGGCGCCGTCACCATTACTTCGATTGCTGCGCATTGCGCGCTTCGAGATCCTTGATCAAGCCGTCGATACCACCTTGCTTGATGCGCGCATCGAACTGCGTACGGTAGTTCGTCACGAGGCTCACGCCGTCGACAGCCACGTCGTAGATCTTCCATCCGCTTGGCATGCGTTCCAGGTGGTAGTCGATGGCAACCGCGCGGCCGTTCTCCGGCGTCACCGTCGACTTGACGGACACTTCCTTGTCACCCTCACCGGCGTGCAAGGGTGCGACGTCGATCGTCTTAACCTTGTTTGCCGTCAGGGCGGAGGAATACGCGCGCACCAGCAGGGTTTCGAACTCGTGCGTCATGGTCGACTGCTGCTGGGGCGACGCCTCGCGCCAATGGTGCCCCACGGCGAGCGCCGTGATCCGGTTGAAGTCGAAGTTCGGCAATACTTCCGCCTTCAGCATGTCCTTGAAGCGCTGGTCGTTTGCACTCAGGTGATCATGGTCGACGGCACCGACGACGTCCTCGCTGGCCTTGCGGATCATCACGTCGGGCGCGACAGTCTCGCTGGCCACGGCCGCCAGGCCGGCAGCCAACAGCATGGTGTGGATAAGGTGCTTCATATCGGCCACTCCTTCGGTTGACGATATGACAGCTTCAGCAACCTCCATGCCATGGCCGCATTCCGGTTTGCGGAACGCAGACATGAAAAAACCCGCGCTGGCGCGCGGGTTTTTTGTACTACTAAGCTAGGTCGCCGAATTAGGCGGCAGCGGCAGCAGACTTGCGAGCAGCGGTCTTGGCGACACCGGCGGCGGCCTTGGCCGACGTTTCGGCAGCGGCAACACCAGCTTCGGCGAAGTCGCTCGTTACCTTCTTGGCGGTCTTGGCAACCGTGTCGTAGGCCGAAGCAGCCGTAGCAACGGCGGTCTTGACGGCGGAGACAACGATTTCCGAACCGGCCGGAGCTTGCTTCACAGCCTTGTCCAGCGAGGCAACCAGGTTCTTGTTGAACTCGACAACCTGTTCTTCAACGAACTGGCCGATTTCAGCTTGCGTGCTGCTGGCGGCTTCGTACAGGCTCTTGGCAACGGACAGGGCCTTGTCGACAGCCGGCTGGGACAGCTGCTGTTGCAGGTTCACGAAACCCTGCACGTCC
Source organism: Burkholderiales bacterium (assembly GCA_019234745.1). GTDB lineage: Bacteria > Pseudomonadota > Gammaproteobacteria > Burkholderiales > Chitinimonadaceae > JAFAKZ01. The sequence continues at coordinate 4,507 of JAFAKZ010000136.1, read as the reverse complement.
TTGACTTCCGTCAGGGCCTTGGCAGCGGTCGTGTTCTCGGCCAGCAGGTCGCGGGCAACGTCCAGTTGCAGGTTGATCAGGCGCTCGACACCGGCCAGGGCGATGTTCGACAGGCGGATGGACTTTTCGAGCTGCGATTGGCCGAGGGCGGCGAAATCTTGGGTCGTGGTCGTCATAATGGATTCTCCTCAGTAAGGATACGTTTGCTTGAAACGGTCAAGTAAGGTGCCAGGACACTTAGGTACAGTCTCTTATTGCACCGCACCATGAATCTCATTATGTCCGACCACTCCCGCACTCGTCAACCACATTTTGTGCGACGCATCAAAATATATTGTTTAGCATTTTATTATTATTAACAACACATTACGAACAAGAGTAAAAATTCTAATGCGGCAGCGCACGCGAACGGACCCGACCGTATGTCCGACTGTGCGGCGCACTATAGGGCACTAGGGAAAAGATGAGCAGAATCAAGAGGAAGTACACGGAACAGCCGTTCCGCCACAGGAGGTCGGCATGCCAACCTCCTCGAGCGCCTTGAGTCTACTCGCTGGGAGACTTCTGACGGATGGCCAGGATGGCCTGGTTGCGTAGCGTCTTCAACAGCGCCATCTCGCGCGCACCCAGATGCAGCTTGTGCGGCTCGTCGTGGTCGACATACAGGGCGGCCACCACCCTGCGGTCGATGACGATGGGCAGGAGGATGATGCTACGCCCCGCGTTGAGTAGCCTGAACCAGGATGGCAGCACGTCTAGATGGGGCGGCTTGCCGGCGTCGTCGATCAGCAGGTCGGCGTTCTTGGCGAGATTGATGCGGAACAGATCATTCTGGTCGTCTAACGGCACGACGAACCGGGCCGCGAAGTCCTCGATATTCTTGCCGAAGCCAAAGCGGCCCACCACGCCGTTGCGCTGCACGCTACGCGTTGCCAGTAGTACACGACTAGCACCCAGGCTGACGAACAGGGTTTCCAGAATGACGCGCAGTAGGTCGTTCAGGCGGAACTCGCCGACGAGTGCCTCCGTCACCTCCTGCATGCAGTTGCCCAAGGCATCGATGACTTGCGGCCGGTCCTCCATGACCAGGTCGGCCGCCTGGGCCATGGGAGCCGCTGCTGTCTTGACAGGGGATGCTGCCTTTGCCGATGTCGCACTGGTTTGAACAGGTGTGGGTTCGGCAGTAGCCTGGCTGGCGGACTGCGCCATCGCTGGCGTAGTCGCTGCAGTGGGCTTGCCAGCCGGTGCTTGGCTAGGCGGCGTGCCGCCCTTCACCGCATCGGCCTCGCGGCGCGGGGCTGCCACCACGCCGGCCAGCTGGCGCAGGCGCATCAACACGGCGCCGCCATGGGCGTCGAGGCCAAAGATGGCTGCATCACGCAGCGTATCGCGTATCGATTCGTCCACTGCCACGCGCAGATCGCGCTCCGTCAGCCGCATGGGGCCGGAAAAGCGGTCGCGTGCGGACAAGAACTCCTTGAAGCGCTCGGGCTCCGTATCGGCCAGCGTAGCCGTCATCAGTCCACTGCCAGCGTTGGCGAAGAGACGCAGCCAGTCGCTGTCGATACGGGGCGGGTGAGGCTTCGCGTCTTCGGCCGCCATACTGGCGATCAGCTTGTCGGGCAGGTTCCAGGAGCGGGCCACGCCCATGCCCAGCTCTTCGTAGCTAGCACCGATTCGGCCGCGCACGACGGCCTCTTCCGGCTCGCCCAGGGCAACGACCCCGGCAATCACGCGCGCGTCGTCGCGCAGATAGAACAGCACGAGCAACCGCCCCAAGCGATGGAACATGCCGGCAATGCGCCCCTCTTCGATATCGTGGTAGCCGCAGCGCTCCGCGAGCTTGCGTGAAATCAGGCTGGCGAAGAAGGCGCGCACCACTTCGTCCTTCAGTTCGCCCGCGTGCTCTTTATTGGTCAGGTGCTCGATCAATACGACGGTCATCGCCAGCGCCTTGACGGCATTGAAGCCCAGCACCATCACAGCGCGCGAGATCGTGCTGATCTCGCCGCCGAACTGGCCGTAGCTGGCCGAGTTCGCCAAGCGCAGGATCTTGTTGCTCAACGAGAAATCGCGCAGGATGATAGCTGCCAGCGCCTGCAGCTTTTCATTATCGGATTCCGCAATCCGATTGAGCGCCCCTACCGCACGCGACAGGGCAGGGAAATCCTCCGTCTTGCCCATGCGCCGCATCAGGGCGCCCACCGGGCCGCTATCCTCGGCTCCTGTCGCACCCAAGAGTTCCAGCTCGTCCAGGTAGTCGTTCAAGGCAGCGCGCAGGTCGAGGATATGGGCAAAACCATTGCCGCGCCCCTTCAGCGCCATTTCCACGATGTTTTCCAGACGTGCGTCGAGGTCGGGCACGAATTCTGTCAGCAAGGGGTACTCGCCGCGCTCATTCGTTACCGGCAGCACCGCGGTGAGAATACGGAATAGCAACTGGCCGCCGCCTAGCACCACGTCCTCGCCCACGGCGCCTGGCGGTAGCAGACCGGCCCAAAGCGGCGAACCATCCGGGCCCACCAATATCCGATCAGCCGCCAGCTGGCCCAGCTCGCAACCAGTAAGCCGCGCGTGGGCCACGCCATCGAGCAGGCGCAACATCAGGCGCACGCCCTCCGCACGCTCCATCGGCCCCGTATCGAGCTTATCGGCCAATGTTTCGCCCTCCGCCCATCGGTAGGCGAGCCAGCGCTCACCATCGATATCCGCTTCGCCCTCCAGATCGGCCAGGGCCGCATGGTTGCTGGCCACCCGCGCAAACGGAATATTGGGCATCAAATCAGGCACCAACAGAGCCCAATGACCATCTTCGGCCTGCGCGCGCCAGGTGCCGCCCGTCGTATCGATCAGCGAATAGACCGTTTCTTCCATGCCAGAACCTTTGCTTGTTTCGCCTTGGTGTCGCCATTCCAGTATCGGACAGGCGACTTGGGGTTTGCGAGGGCGAATTTTCTCACCCGCAAATTACACGAGTGTAAGGATATATTTCTAGGCTAGCAGAAGCGCTTGTTTGCGCCAGTCGGGTTATTCCGCAGGGACGACGAGCTGACCCAGTTCGGCCAATGGGGGAAGTTCGGTGCGGCTCTTGAGACCTAGATCGTCGAGGAAGCGCCGCGTCGTCGCATAGAGGCCCGGCCGACCCGGTGTTTCGCGATGGCCGACCACCTCGATCCAGCCTCGCTCTTCCAGTGTCTTGACGATATTGGACGACACGGCCACGCCGCGAATCTCCTCGATCTCGCCACGCGTGAGCGGGCCTTTGTAGGCGATGATGGCCAGCGTCTCCATCACGGCGCGCGAGTAGCGAGGCGGCTTCTCCGGTGCCAGGCGGTCCAAGTAGGGCTGGAATTCCATGCGGGCACGGAAGCGCCAACCACTGGCCAGCTTGACCAGTTCGATGCCCCTGCCTGCCCAGGCGTACTGGATGGCGTCGAGAATCTCGTGCAGGAATTCCGCCTTCAGTTCTTCGGCGAAGAGCTTCTTGATATCGTGCAGGCCCAAGGGCTCGGTGGCGACGAGCAGGGCTGTCTCGACGATGGTCTGGATATGGGTGCGGTCGTGTACCGAGGGCTGCATGGCGGCGATTATCGGGACCCTATGCGCAGGCTGGCAAGCGTCATTGCAGCGGCCGATCTTCAGCCACCGCCAAACGCACATAGATGGGGTGATAGGGCTCGTCTTGCGTCACCGCAATCAAGCCTTCCTTGGTCAACTCCAGCACGGCGATAAAGCTGACGACCAGCAGCTGCACGCCCTTGCCCGTATCGAACAACTGGCCGAACTCCAGATAGGCGCCGCCTGCCAGCTTCTTCAGGATTTCGCCCATCTGCTCACGCACGGACAATTCATCGGGCTTCACCGTATGGTGCTTGGTGTGCTTGACGCGGGCAAGCAGCCCCAGCCAGGCTTGCTTCAGGTCGACCGGTGACACTTCAGGCAGGCGCTCCACCAGTTCGCGGTCGAACAGGGCGGCGGCCCACAGGAAGTCGCGGCCGGCCTGGGGTAGCACGTCCAGCTCGTAGGCGGCGAGCTTCATCTGCTCGTATTCCAGCAGGCGCCGTACCAGCTCGGCACGCGGGTCGTGCTCGTCGCCTTCGATGGCGGGTGGCCTGGGCAGCAGCATGCGCGACTTGATTTCGATCAGCAGCGCCGCCATCAACAAGTATTCGCCTGCCAGTTCGAACTGCGCGGCCTGCATGGCGTCGACGTATTCCATGTACTGCGCCGTGACCACGGCCATGGGGATGTCGAGGATATCGAGGTTCTGCTTGCGGATCAGGTAGAGCAGCAGGTCGAGCGGGCCCTCGAAGCTCGTCAGCAATACGCGCAGGGCATCAGGCGGGATATAGAGATCCTGGGGCAGCTCGTTGACGGGCTGCCCGAAGACCAGCGCGATGGGGTCGACTACCGTATCGACCACGCCTTACAGCAAGCGAGTGACCATGGCGCCGTCGACGCCAGCGGGCAGCGGCACACGTACGACGTGGCCCACGCCCGGCGCCAC
>JAFAKZ010000515.1 GCA_019234745.1 Burkholderiales bacterium | reverse complement strand
ACGACGGCGATGTGCTGTATGCCTTGTGCGGCCAGGTTGGCTACGCAGTCGGGCAGCGATGGCGACATCAGCTCCAGGAAGGCGAGGCGGACCTCGGTAGTGGGCTGCAGCGCGCGCAGGCGCTGGGCGAGCTGTTCGAAGGGCTCGGCCCAGAGGGGATCGCGGGCGCCGTGGGCGAAGAGCACGATGGCACGCTTGGGGAGCGTATTTGCCTGATTGGAGGTTTGCATCAGGCAATCATGCCTTCGACGCACGCAAAACAAAACCCCCGCCGTGAGGCAGGGGCTTGCGAGATGCGGTAGTCCACCAAGGCATCCCGAGTCTTGGACTCGGGCTCAAGGATTACTTGAGCTTGGTTTCCTTGTACATCACATGCTTGCGGACGACGGGATCGAACTTCTTGATCTCCATCTTTTCCGGCATGGTGCGCTTGTTCTTGGTCGTGGTGTAGAAGTGACCAGTACCGGCGCTCGATTCAAGTTTGATCTTTTCACGCATGATCTAGCCCCTTAATTACAGTTCGCCACGAGCGCGGAGATCGGCCAGGATGACATCGATGCCAACCTTGTCAATAGTGCGCAGGGCAGCATTGGATACGCGCAGGCGCACCCAACGGTTTTCGCTTTCCACCCAGAACCGGCGATATTGCAGGTTGGGCAGGAAACGACGCTTCGTTTTGTTGTTCGCGTGGGAAACATTGTTCCCGACCATCGGCCGCTTGCCGGTGACCTTGCATACACGAGCCATGTTGGACTCCCGACTATCTCTTTAAAGTTCTTCGACTAAAAAGCCATCTGCCCGGCAAGAACCCAACCACGGCAGAAGCTTTGGTAAACGCAAAGAGGGCGGATGTTATAGCGGAAATGTCGCCGTGTCAAATACGCTTTTGCGTCCGAGGTTTAGCCGGTCAACACCGCTAGTACTCCACGGCCTGCGAAGCCGCCCGGGAAGCCCTTGCGCTAGCCATTCGTGATGCGGAAACATACGGCCGCCCTCGATTGATTCCACCCCTCCCGTCCCCGCCGCCGCGGGGAAGCCTCGCTGGCGCTCGTTCGCGCACGAACTACCGGCGCTAGCTTTACCAGCCTTGGCAGTCAGCGTGCCTTGGCGGCGGTGAGCGTGCCGTCCAGCGCCTTCAGCTCAAACGCCGCTGCGGCATACTCCTCGTACATCGTGATGCCCGACTTGCGTACCTTCTCGAAGGCCTGCTTGGCGCCGGCCTTGTCGTCGTGCGCCAGGCGGTATTGGGCGACGAAGAACCAGGCCTCCACGCTCGTCAGTTCGCGGTCGTCTTCCGGCTTCTTGGCAACGTCACTCAGCAGCTGCTCGGGCGTCATGGAGCCCGTCAGCATTGCGAGTGCGGGGCGTGGCCAGGCGTCGTTGGGTGCGGCGTGTGCGAGGTCGACCAGTGTCGGAGGGAGCGGCTGGTGCAGGCGTTGCAGGGTCCAGCTTTCCCATAGCGCGGGGTAGAGCGAATCGCCCGCGTCTTCGTCGTCGCCAGCAGATTGGGCAACGGCGCGGGCCTTGCCGAAGTCCTCCGCCGCGCGCTCCAGTTGTCCTGCGTAATAGCGGGCGCGGCCGCGGCGGTAATAGATGTCGCCGGGCGGCGTGCCCAGGCTCAGTGCCTTGCCGTATTCGTCAGCTGCACGGGCGAACTGCCCGCGTGCGGCGAGCTGGTCGGCGTGGCATTCCCATGCGCGTGCCAGCACGGGGGCCAGGCGCAGTGCTTCGTCGGCGTCCGTTCTGGCCGCGTCGAACTGCTCCAGGTTGGATTCCGCATCGGCCCGCTCGCACAGCGCTTCGGCAAGATCCTCGCCCGTGAGCTTGCCGGCGCGCAGCACCGTGCTGACCCGCTCAACCTGTGTCCGCATGCGGTCTTTCAGGATGTCCTGCAGGCTGGCATCGGCCGCGTAGGCTTGGCGCAGCTCATCGTGGCCCACGTTCACCGTGCCGGTGATGGCGTTGTCGAGCTTCTTCATGTCCTCGACCAGGCGCGGCACGTCGGCGGCGGCGATGCGTGCCTTGTCCATGTCGAAGTGGATATCGACGGTGGCGATACGGCCGCGGAAATTGTGCTGGGTATCGAGCGAGAAGAAGTCGCTGGCCAGCTTGCGCGACTGCGGGTCTTCCGCCGCACGCACATTGTCCGGCCAGTTGATGGTGGCGTGGTAGTGCGCCGCGTAGGGCGCTTCGGCCTCGGCCAGCGGGAAGCTGCGCGTGACCTTCTCCGGCACATTGAGTACGCCGCTCAGGTTGCTGGGGAAGTAGTGCAGCGTCCAGGTGCCGTGCGATTCGGTGACCAGCTTGGGAATCTTGTAGTGCATGGTCAGCGAGTAGGTATTCTGCGCCGGGTCGTCCTTGACCTCCGGCTCGTCCACCAGGGTGATGCCGGGGTAGCGGCGCTCGTAGTGGCCCATCACCTGCTTGCGGCGCTGCTCGGGCGTGAGGCGGCCAAAGGCCAGGCGCATGTATTCCGCATTCGTGCCGTGCCAGGTTTGCGTGGCGGCGAGCGTGCCGGTGCCTTCGAGGTTTGGCACGGTAAACGTCTCGTCCAACTCGCGCAGGGTCAGCTCGTGCAGCGCAGGGTTCTTGAGTTCGGTAAGTGCCGTGGTGCTGGGGTCGACCACCAGGCCGTAGGCGCCGGGCAGGGTGGGGCCGATGCGGTCGAGTTGGCCGTGCTGTTCCAGCCGCGTGCCGTCGAGGTAATAGATCGCATCGCCGATGCGTGCCTGCACGGCTACGTGGTCGAAGATGGCTGGCGTCGCAAGGATGCGCTGCGGCAGCAGCGGTGATTCCGCGCTCAGCAGGATGGGGTGTGCCTCGATACCCAGGGCGTGCAGCAGCGTGATGAGCAGATAGGTCTTGTCCTTGCAGTCGCCAAAGCGGCGTTCGGCCACCAGCGCGGGCGAGTAGGGCCGGTGCGAGCTTTCGCCCAGCGAGACGCTGAAATAGCGGATATTGTCCTGCACCCATTGCAGGGCGGCCGAGGCGCGGGCTTCTGGCGTGGGTAGCTGCTTGGTCTCGTCCACAAAGCGCTGCAGCTCGTCCGG
>JAFAKZ010000604.1 GCA_019234745.1 Burkholderiales bacterium | reverse complement strand
GGTGCCGCCCGTGGTCGAGACGAGCGTGTAGTTGGCGGGGTTGACGACGCTGTTGGCGTCGGACGGATCTTGGGTGTCGTTCGCGCCAAGCCACATGTCTTGGTCGAAGCTGACGGCGATCTCGTTCAAGGGCAGCGGCACCATGGCACCCGTGGGTACGGTGCTGGCCGTGACCTTGGGCGCGAGCGCCGGAGCGATCTGGTCGATGCTGTTGGTCTGCGCGACCAGCAAGCGGCCGTCGTCCGTCGCTACCATGGACTCACCCTGCGTACCGCCCGTGGCGACTTGCAGGCTGCGGCGCGAGGCCAGTTCGATCATCCAGACGGACGAGGTATGCGGCACCGAGGTGTCGCCCGTTGCCACGGCACGCTGGGCCAGCGAGGTCGACGCAAACAGGAGACCCGCCAACGGCGTACCGGCCTGGCCGAAGCTCAGGCTGTCGACCGTATCGGCCAGGGTATATTCGAGTTGCGCCTGGCCGCGCTGCGGCCCGCTCATCGGGAAGCTTACGATGTCCGAGCTTTGCATCGGCTGGGCGTTCTCGATCGTCTCACCGGTCGACTTCACGCCCCACAGACGGCCGTCCGGCCCAAAGGCCAAGCTCGTCACCGCCGTATTGGAGAAGTGCGTCCAAGCAGCGGACGGATCGGTAGCGTTCGGGTCGAACACCTCCACGCCGTTGACGGACGACGCGTAGAGCAGGCCCGTATTTGGGTCGATCGCCAGGGCCTTGGTCAGCGGTTCGCCGCTCGGGCCGTCCACCGTGCGAATGATGGCACCGCTGTTCGGGTCTACCTGCAGCAATTGCGCGCCCGTGTTCACCCACAGCTGGCCGGCCTTGTCGACGACCATGGCCAATACCGGCTGGTTGAGCGTGAACAGCGGTGTCGTACCCTGCCCGCCCGTCTTCGCGTAGGCATAGACCTCGTTGTTGTTGGCACCGGCGCTGGCCAGGATGGTCTGGTTCGGCAACTCGACCATGGCGAGCGCACCGATGTCGGCCGCGCCGCGGCCGTAGCCGCTGGCGAAGCTTTGCAGCGACATGGGCGCCAGCACGGCTTGCAGATCGCCCGGCTTGCTCTGGCTGATCTGGCCCGGCAGAGCCTGGGTTGCTTGCTGGAACAGGCTGCTGGACGGATAGGTGCGGTCCACGGGCGCGGCCGGCGTCTGCGCCGTCGTACCCGTCACCGTGGCTGCACTGCCCAGGCTGGCGGCAACGTCAGCCGCCGTGCCGTCGTCGGGTAGCACAGCATTGATGATACTGGCCGCTTCGTTGTTGCCGGCGTAATCGGTCGCGGCCGTCAGGAACTGGTAGCTATGACCGGCTTGGCCCGTGAACACGGCCGTACCGCTGGCGCCGCCGGCCTTGCTCTTCCAGATCATGAAATTGCCACCGTCTTCTGCCACGTAGACGGTCACGTACTTGACGCCACTCTGGTCGTCCGTTGCGCTCCAGCTCACGTTGTAGGTCGGATTACCGGCCGCGTCGGCACCGGACGCCACGGCCTTGACCGTACTGGCCGGCGGTGTGTTGTCCAGCACGTAGCTGACCGTCTGGCTCTTCACGGGCGGCGTACCGTCGAAGGCGATGCTGGCCGTCGTGGCAATGGTAGCGCCACTCGTGGCACCAGGGCGGGCCGCGATCGTGTAGCTGACAAAGCCCGTGGCAGGCGGTGCGCTCGGGTCCGTCGGGTCACCCGCGAGCAGGCCGAGATTAGGCTTGTTGATGACTTCGCCCGTGTTCGGGTCGATCGCCTGCAGCAGCCAGGTGATGGCGTGCGAGCTGCCGTCCACGGCGGCGTTGACGCGCAGGATGAAACCGGCGCTGGTCGTGTAGTCATAGTCGCCGGCGAAGTCGGCGCGGTTCGGCGGCACCTGGATGGTCAGGTTGCCGATCTTGATGCTGCCCAGTTGTACCGAACCCATGTCCAGGCTCGGGTCGATCTGCGTGACGATGCGGATCTGACCGTCCGGGTGAGAGGCGGGGTTACTGAACGACACCGTGTACGGCAGCGTCTGGCCTGCAGGCACATAGGACACACCTTGGGCGTTCATCTGCCCCTGCGGCCCCTTCAGCGCGATGGTCGGCGTGGCGCTGGCCGCCGCCGTGCCCGCCTGCTGGATGAATTGCAGCAGGTTGAGCGCCTTCGGGCTGGTCGGCACGTAGAGGCCGGCGCCATTCTTCGTCACAAGACCCTGGTCGGCCAGGTATTCCAGTTGCGATACGCCGCCGACGAACTCGTTGACATCCAGCGCCTGGGTCAGGCCCGGTGCGAACGGATCGTTGTAGTCGGCCAGGTTCGGCGCTTGTGGCACAGGGCTGGTCGCGTAGCCGTAACCACCATCCGATTCGCGGCTTTCGATGTTGTTCGGGCCTGTGGACAGCGGTGCCACGGCGGCGCTTGAATCGCCAGCGAATTGGCCCGTACTACCGTACCACTTCTGCACCTGAGTGAAGAAGCCCAGCATGTCCGCCTGCGTCGTGTAGCTCGTATTTCCGTTATTGAGCAGGATGCCCGTTGCCAGCATGGCATTCAGGCTCATCACCTGCGTGCTCTGCGAAATCAGCGGGGCACCACCGACGGGCAGCAGCACGCCTCCTTCGGTCAATGCAGCAAGCCAACCCTGCTCCCACTGGCCCTGGTTGGCCGCCAGCACCTGCAGCGCGGCGGGCGCCTTGGTATCTTTGAGGATGGCCATGCGCAGCTGATCGGCGTAGGCCGTCTGCTCGGCAACGAACTGGTCGCGCGTCAGCGGCGTGGCCGTGGCGAACAGGTTGAAGCGGTACGACAGCGACAGCGCTTCGTTTACCGTCAGGTTGGTGCCTGTCGTCGGGTCGATGTAGTTGTAGGCGGCCGTCAGACCCTGCTGCACCTTATCGAGATCCTGCGGGCCGTTGGCCAGCAGATTTTGCGCCGCCCAATCCGGGTGCAGCGCGTACAAGGCGCGGCGCAGCGCCGGGAAGTCACGGTTGACCCAGGCCTGCAGGCCCGGATAGGTCTGCAGGTTGAAGGTGGCATCGACGGTGTCGCCGTCGCCTAGGTTGAAGGCATAGCCGGGGGCGATGTTGAAGCCGTTGATATCCTGCGAGCCGCTCAATGAAGACCACGGAACGTTCGGCAGCGACGCCGCGTTGGTCGGCGTGGCGCCATAGGCCTGGTTGTTGCCGCCGTTGACGGTGGACACTCCGGGTGGCTGGCCGCCGACATTGGACGAGAACGTCACATACGGGATGCCCAGCATCTTGAGCACGCCCGAACCTATCGTGTCGTAGTTCGTGTCCGGCACGCCCATATTGGTTGCGCCCACGTTGAAGCGCACATACGGCGTATTCGTGTTGCCCAGGTTCTTGAGCGACAATGTGAAGTCAGCGCCATCGCCCGGCGTAAGTTCGGTCGGACCGCCGACGCCGACGGTAACATCCTGCTGCACCGCCTGCTCGACCAGGTATTGGTAGGCCTGGGTGACCGTCGTACCGTCCGGATTGATCACCTCGACGTTGTACAGGCCGTGCGGCACGTTGTTCAGGTCGAAGTCAGCACGGATATGGGTGGCGTCCAGCACCTGCCAGCTTGCTGGCTGAATCTGGAAGACGCCAGGACGCGATAGCACGACCTGTGCGCCGGCTGCGAAGCCGGCACCATAGATATCCATGCTCACGAACTGGTCGCTGTTCGAGGCGGCGCCGCCCGTGCTCGGGGTAACGCGCGTGATCGACAGCGGCACGAGGTCCGCTTCCAGCGTCACAGGGGTAGCGGCTGGCGAGTCGTCGGACTTGACCAGCACATAGTAGGTACCCGCCTGCGTGGTCGGCACAAGCGCCTGTTGGCTGGGCGACTGCGCCAGCGTGTAGGCAGCGTCATAGCTCGACGAGGTCGGCATGGCACCGTATTTCACGTACAGCTCGTTGGCGCCGGACTGGGCCTTGGAGTTCAGATTGACACGCAGCGTCTGGCCGGCGGCGACGGTGACCTTGTACAGCAGTTCCTGACCGCTGGTCAGCGTAGTGGCTACAGGCGTCCCAACAGTCAGCGCCGGCACGGTGACTTGGATGGCATTGCCGGCAGCCGTGGCCAGCGTCGGATTGCTGTCCTCGCCCACGTTATCGTAGATATCCGGGCGCACGATCACATGCCAGCTGCCTTCGGACAGCGGCGGCAGGCTGGTGCTCAGGCTGCCGCTGTAGCTGGCGCCGCCCGCCACGTCGCCGCTGTGGGCAACCTTGCCGATCAGGATGGCGCTGGTGGACCAGGTCGTATCGGTGGACAGGTAGACGGCATCCGTCCAGCTGCCACGCGCCACATTGGTCGACGAATTCTGGATCGTATAGCTTAGGTTTATCGCATCGCCAACCTGCGCCGAAGTCGGCGCCGTCAGCGAGCTGACGACCAGATCGGCCGGCGGCGGCGCCTGGATCAGCAGCGCGCCCGATGCGGCCATGTTCTGCACCTGGTCGGCCGGCGTTTCAATAACGGCGGCTGGTGTGTTGGAACCCAGGGCGTCGGCCGGATTCGTGACGACGAAGACGTAATAGGTACCGCTCAGATTGGACGGCGCCGTGAACGTGGCCGTGTTGCTGTAGGTACCATTCGCCGCCAAGCCACCGGTATGCGGCATATAGCCCAGGAAGGTGTCGTGGTTCAGGTCGAGGTTGCGATCCCTCGACAGGTAGACGAGGTCATTCCAGCTGCCCTGATCGCCAGGCGTGGCGCCACCGTTGTTGGCAACGGTATAGTTGACCGCAAACTGCTGACCGGCGGTCACTTGGCCGACGGCCGCCCCCGTCTTCGGGTCTTGGACCCCCACTTGCGCCACTTGCAGGAAGGGCGGCGTGGCTGCCGAAATCGGCAAGGCGATGTTGCTGACGTTGTTGCCGATGTTCTGGAACTCGTCGACCCCGCCCTGCCCGCTCTGGTCATACTGGAACAGCGTCGGCAGGCCAGCGCGGATGTCGCTGGCCGTGCCGCCTTGGCCAATTGCGGTGGCATTGAGCAGATCGGTACTGGCCTTGACGATCAGGTGATAGTTACCGCTGATCGAGGTCGGCAGCGTGACCACGGCCGACTGCGTATACGACTCGCCCGCCTGCAGATCGCGCGGGGCGCCGTTGCCGTCGAAGAATTGGACCAGCTGTGCGCCCACGCCACCGATCAGCGGGTAGTCACCTGCACTGATTGAGGTGCCGTTGGATAGATAGAGGCCGTCGTACCAGGCACCCACGCGGGTGGCGCGGTTGCCCGTGTTCTTGACCGTCCAGGTGACCGTCACCTGTTCGCCTGCCGTGGGGTTCGGGTCGGAGATCGCCAGGTTCTGGACGGTAAGTACGGGCTCCTTGTAGGTGATGGCAATCGTGCCCTGACCCAGGTTGTTGCCCGTGTTCGGCCCTTCGTACGCATGGTTCAGGTAGTAGTTGCCATCCTGGACTGCCGTGTTGCCGATCACATATTGTGTCGCCGCGCTTGCCGGGTTATAGCTATCTGCGTTGGTCACCACGTAGACGTAGTAAGGCCCGCTCGTACCGGGTGGCGGCGTGATGCTGGTGGTCGTCGTGTAGCTGGCGCCCGCGGCCAGGCCGGCCGAGTTGTCGTGCGACAAAGTCGTGAGCAGCGTGGCCTTGTTCGGGTCGAACGTTGGGTAGGCGCTGAAGTAGACATTGTCCGACCAGCTCTTGGTACCGCTCCACACGGCCGCGCCGTTGTTGGTGACGGTATAGGTCAGCGTGGTCGGCTCGCCCGAATCGTTTTCCGGTGCGGGGCAATAGACCGACGAAACCTGAAGATCAGCCGGGGCCGGCGTCACGACGCTGGCGACGCTTGCCGTATGGGCGTTGAAGTCCGCCGCCACCACCTGGCTACCCTTGAAGGTCTGCACCACCAGGTATTGGCCGACGGCAGACGGAGATAGCTGGACGGTATCGGATACCGTGTAGGACTGCCCCTTGTTCAGCGACGGGCTTTCCGAATATGTCCCGACATGGACCAAGCGGCTTGCCTTGTTCGGGTCCGGGTTGTCCGACAGGTATACCTCGTCGTACCAGGACTGGCCGGAAATGGCGTCACCCTGGTTCGTTACCGTATAGCTGAAGTGATAGGCCCCGCCCGCGCCAGATACGGGCGGCGCTTGCAGATTGGTCACCTGGAAGTCCGGCTGCGGCGCCACGGCGCCGATCACGCTGATGGCGCTGGCCTTGAAGTTTTCGCTGTAAAGCGTCTTCGGCGCATCCGGGTTGACGTTGCTGGCCAACTCCGTCTGCGCGATGGTGCCCGTCGAATTGGTCCAGACCGTGATGTAGTACTGGCCGGATGCCACGTCAGGCGGCAGCGTGACGGCGATATTGCCGTTGTAGCTGTCGCCCACGTTCATCACGCCGGTGTGGGTAGACGAGCCGATCAGGATGTCGCCCGCGCCCGGTTGCGGCTGGCCCGGCGTACGCGAGAGCCAGACCGTGTCGGTCCACGACTGGTTGGCGCTGCCATCCGCCGCGCGCGTAGGTGCCGAACCCTTGTTGGCGACCGTGTATTGGACGTTGAAGCTGGAACCGTAGGTTGACTGCGACGGCGCCACGACATTGCTGGTCACCAGGTCCGCGAACGGCACATCGTTGACCGTGAAGGCCTTGGACGTGATGTTGTCGTTGCCGTAGGGGAACTCGTCGATGCGGTTGTCTGCGTCGGCCTGCACGATGACGTAGACCTGGCCGCTATAACGCAGCGGCACGGCGAAGCTCGCCGTCTGCGCGCTATAGCTCTTGCCCACCGCGAGTGCCGAGGTATTGGGCTGGCTCGCCACCAGCACCGAGTTGGCATCGAGCTTGCCGTCGAGCGACAGATAGACGTTGTCCGTCCACTGACCGGCTGCCTCCGCCTGGCCCATATTGCTGACGGTGTAGTTCACCGACATCATGCTGCCGGCGTTGACGGCGGTTGTGGGTGCGCCGACCGTCGTCACCTGCAGGTCGGGGCGCGGCGATGGGTCGATCTGGATAGCCGAGGTCGACTTCGTCGTATCGTTACTGGCCGCAGCGCCGTACTCGAATACCTGGCCACCCGTATTGGTGGTCACCTGGATGATGTATTGGCCCGTGATGTGGCTCGGGATTTGTACGTCCTGGGTACGCGTGTAGCTGATGCCCGCTGCCAGCGCCTGATCGTAGGTGAAGGTACCTAGCGTGATCGGGTTGCCGCCGCCGGCCGGCACCATCTGGATAGTGTCCGTCCACGGGCCGGCCGCCGTCGCCGTGCCCTGGTTCAGCACGGTCCAGCTCACCGTCGTCGTCTGCCCTTCCTTGGCCTCGGTGGCGTTCGAGATCGACTGCACCACCAGATCGGGCGTGGGCGACAAGGTAATGGGCACAGCCATCGACACGCCGCGACTGTCCTGCGTGTGGGTGAACTCGTAGGGCGTGTTGTCTGCCGCCGCCCTGACGTGGATGTAGTAGGTGCCCTGGATGCCCTGCGGCAGATTCACCGTGAGGCTGCCGTCATAGCTGTCGTTCGGCGCGAGCTGGCCCAGGTGCTCCACGGAACCCAGCAGGATTGCACCCGGCGTATTGCTGGCGTCGACGTTATTGGGATTGGTCGTCAGCCAGATCTGGTCGTGCCAGTTGCTGGTATCCGTCACACCGATACCCCTGTTGGCAACATGCCAGCTGATGGTGAGCGGCTGACCGCTGCTGGCCGTGCCCGACGCAGACACGGCCGAGACGGCAATGTCGGCGTAGGCCTTGGGCATCACGTCCAAGGTTTGCGTGGACACAAGCGTGTTGCCCGCCCGCTGGCCGTTCTGCCAGACGACGTCACCCACGTTCGTCACTACCGTCACCACGCCATGGCCGCTGAAGCCCGGCGGGAACGTGTAGTTGACGCTGCCCGTGTAGCTGCCGTTGACCGTCAGCCCCCCGGTATGCGTATACGTGCCGAGCAGCAGCGAAGCCGGGTTGCCATTGGTGTCGACGTACTGGTAGAGAACCTTGTCGGTCCAGGTAGTCGTACTACCCACACCTGTACCCGTGTTCGTCACCGTGTAGCTGATGGTGGCGGAGGCCGGGTCGGCAATGATGGGCTGCTGCGGCATCTGGATATTGCTGACGGCAAGGACTTCGTAGCTGTCCTGCGCCACATTGACGCCCAGCGTGGCCGTGTTGTTGGCGGTCGCGCCGTCTTCGTTGACGGTGTTCTCGGCATTGCTGACGACGACGAACTGGTAGGCGCCCGAATCAGGGATGGGCAGCTGGAAGGTCAGCTGGCTGGCCGCACTGGCACCTGCGGCGAGACCAGCATGGCTGACTTCGCCCAGCTTGACGGCGTTGGCATCGACCAGGCCATTCCGTGTGAGGTAGACCACGTCGTTGTAGGCACCGGCATCCGCCGTGCCCGTGTTGTGCGTCATCCAGTTCAGGGTCACCGTCTGACCGCCCTGCAGCGTGCCGGTGGTGGTCAGCGTATCAGCGCTCAGGTCCGGGGCCACAACAGTGATGGCCGTGCTGGCGCTGTGCCCGCTCGGGCTCGCTTCGGCAACGTAGTTGCCTGCATCGGCCGTGACTTGCAGCTGCCAGCTACCCGTCGGAATCTGACCCGGCGTGACGGTAATCGTGTTCGTGAAGGTGGCGCCAGGTGCCAGATCACGCGTTCCGGCCGGCGATGCGAGTGTGATGACTTGCGCTGGATTTGCCGTGTTGACGAGCTGGACCTGCTCGTACATATAGGCGTTCGCGACGTCGTTGCCCGTGTTGCTGATCGTGTACTGCAACTGCACCGGGTTGCCTGGCTGCCACGTCGTGGTAGACGGACTAAGGGCGCTGATGACCAAATTCGGCTTCGGTTCAGCGACAACGGCCACCGTACCGGTCGAGGCAACCGTGAAGTCGGCGCGATGGTTCAACGCATACAGCGCATTGCCGCTGTCGGCCTGCACGATCACGTAGTAGTTGCCCGGCGTGACCGACGTCGGCACCGTGAAATTGCTGAGCGAGGCGCTGTAGCTGCCGCCCACGGCCACGGTACCGATATGGGTCGAGGCCCCGAGCAGAACGGCGTTGGCATCCAGGGTCGGCGTCGCCGACAAGTAAACCCGATCCGTCCAGTTCGGCTGGTCGGACGGCATGGTGCCATTGTTCGTGACGGTCCACGAGATATTGCCGCCGCGATTGACGTAGAGCTGCGCTGGCAGCTGCGCCACCTGCGGCACAAGGTCGGTATAGGCTTGCGTAACGGCGAAGGCGCTAGACAGGTGGATGTTGCTAGTCCCCACATCCGGCTCGACGACAGCACTGTTCGCGTCGCTGATCAGCTTGACGACATAGTTGCCGGAAATGCGCGGTGGGATAGTGATGGTTTGCTGCTGCGTGTAGGCGGCACCGACTGCGAGGGGCGTCGTTGCGGCAAAATCACCCAGCGTATAGCTCGCCAAGCCGCTGTTCGGATCAGCCGGCACGAGTACCAAGCGATCCACCCAATTGCCCGTGACCGGTGCGGTGCCTGTGTTCTGCACCGTCCAGCTTATCGTGGTGGCCGTACCCGAATTGACGCTAGCCGGCACAGTCACGCTGCCAGCAGTCAGGTTCGGATACGGGTGCTCGGTCGACGCGAATGTGGTGCTCGCCGTGATCGGTGCGGCGAGCGGTGTGACGCCGTCCGCCCCAACTTCGAATACGCTGATGGCACCCGTCGCCTGGCTATCGGGTGCAACGGTGATCTTGAAATTGCCCGTACCCGCCAAGCCGGCAGGCAGCGTCAATTGCGCCGTGCGCTGCACGCTCGCACCAGAGGCCAGCGCGCTGCCGCTTGTCGCTGCATTCTTGATGACCTGGTCCAGCAGGACGGCGCCGAGACTACCGTCCGCATTGACGTGCTGTACCGTAATGCGATCCTGATAGTCGGTCGGAACAGCCACGCTGCCTTGGTTGACGTCGTTCCATTGGATGGAAATCGTCTGTCCATCCTGCACCGACGCCTGTTGCACACCGATATTCTGGGCAACAACGCTGGGGCCAACCACCAGCTGCTGCGTTGCAACGTTGTCGCCGCTGATGGCGCCTTGCGCGTTGTATTCGACCAGCTGGTGGGTGCTGTCGACCGTGACCGACAGACGGAATTGTCCCACCGCATTGACGTCGGTCGGCCAGGTAAACGTGGCCGAGCGAGCAGCCGCGCTGCCGCCTGCGATGTTCTGGTTGGCAACGTTCTGGCTGATATCGGCAACCACGGCACCCGTCGTCGTGTTGACGAGTTGCACGCGCTCGGTCCAATTACCCGTGGCGGCACCGGTACCCACGTTGTTGGCATTCCAATTGACCGTCACGCTCTGGCCGGCCTGCCAGTTCGATACAGGCGACAGGCTAAGGCCGGACACCTGAAGGTCCGGGTACGGCGCCAGCGCGCTGGCGAACGACGTCGTCGTGATGTTATTGGCAAGCGCATCGACCGACTCGCCTTGCGAGAAGTCGGCATCGGTCTGGACTGTGACGATCAGATTCCCCGTGCTGGCCGTGCCATCAGGTAGACGGATCGTGGTCGAGCGCGATACGGATTGATTTGCGCCGATCGGGCCATTTCCGGCGGCAGTCGGGTCGTAGGGGACGTTCGCCGTCGCGATCACTGCGCCGGTCTGGCTGTTACGGATTGCCACCGTTTCCAGGAAAGACCCATTGGTGGCTTTGATGCCTTGATTCTGGGTGGTCCACGACACCGTGATCGAACCACCGGACTGGATCGCGCTGCCGGTCGTTGGCAAAACGCCGACGTTGTTGACGATCAGGTCGACGCCAGGGCTGGCTTGCTCGCTGGGATTCGACGTGAAAGCGATCGGCGGGATGCTGCCAGTGGCCTGCGCAGTGGCAAATGCGCCAACTGCCGCGGCGGGCTGCTCCAGCGTGTAGGTGGCGGTAGTGCCAGCAAAGTGTCCACCGCTTGGGGGAGGCACCTGCAGCGGCATCGTCATGGGGCTCGGAGCGAGGAACTTTCCAGCCGAAGCGGCCTGCGCTGCCTGGTAGCCCAAGCCATTGCTGGCAACGGCCGTCGAAGTCGAGAGATTGGTCGAAGTGACGAAATTGCCTTGTGTATAGGTCCAGGTGTTCGTATTCCAATTATCTGCGCCGTCCAGCCAGCTTGCGCTCAGCACGACACTACTAGTCTGCACGGCCAACTTGTAGGTCACACCAGTCAGCCAAGTACCCAGTACACAGTCGGGTTGGGCAACAAATTGCTGCGTGGCCGAGTTGAACGTCCATACCGTGGCGACCGCCTGGCCGCTCGCGTTCTCCCACACCTGCACCAGGTCCGTCAGCCGGTCGCCGTTCACGTCGCCCGCCAGGAACTGCTGGTTCAGCTTCGGCGCGCCCAGCGATTGGTTCAGCGGGCCCGAGGCCAGCGGGAAGTAGCCGCTGTTCCCCGTCGGTACGATGCTGTGGACGTGCGTGGTGCC
>JAFAKZ010000351.1 GCA_019234745.1 Burkholderiales bacterium | reverse complement strand
CCGCGATCGTTATGTCGGTGTGCAACTGGATATTCCGCTGTTTGAAGGACTGACGCGGACCTACCAGATCCGCCAAGCACAAGCCCAAGTGGAAGTGCAGAAGGCCAATCTCGTCGACGCCGAGCAGCAGGTAGCGCAGGAGGTGTGGCGCAGCTACCAGCAACTGCAGACGGACGTAGAAAACCTGCGCAACAGCGCGATCCTACTCGACAGCGCGCAGCAGTCGTTCGACGCCGCACAGCATCGCTACGACCGTGGCGTAGGCAACATCCTGGAATTGCTCAATGCGCAGACGGCGCTGGCCAATGCCAAGCAGCAGCGCGTTCAGGCCTTGGCGGATTGGCGGATAGGTAAGGTGCAGTTGATGGGGAGCTTAGGACGGCTGGCGTTAGGGCGGTTGGAGTAGCGAGTAGTATCAGGCAGCAATTGCCGTGCAGGCACTCCACTACAAAAGCAGACGATGCTGGTCAAGTTTGTGAGAATGCGTGGTCAGCAGGGTGGTCAAGTTGGATGCAATTGGGTGGTCAAGTCGATGAGAATACGCAGATACGAGCCCTTACAGCAACAAAGGGGTGCCCTCACCGGCTCCATTTTCATGAAGACATCGTCGACCGCGATCTATCGTTTTGCGGTGCGCAGAGCATAGCTTGGCACGTAGGACAAAACGTAACGGTAACCGGCCTGAGGGGTCGATTTGGAATGACACTGATCGATGTTGTGTCGTCTCAATAGTGACAGCTCGTAGGTCGGAAAAGCGAAGCGCCTTCCGACGCATGGAATCGTTGATTTGCTGAGATGTTTGGGAGCTGGTAGTAAGGACAATCGTATTGACACGACAATGCGTTACTCATGCATTTGTTGCCGATTCACCATTCCATGCGTCGGAAGGCGCTTCGCTTTTCCGACCTACGAGTCAGCCTCCTCCTCGTTGCGTGGTTTCACGTGAAACCAACCAACTCAACGTTCTAGTAACGCATAGCGCGCATAGATGCGCTGCAGGGCACCCGTCCCTTCCAGTGTTTTCAGGGCGGCGTTCAGTCTCGCGACCACGGCCGTATCAAGGTGTTTGTTCACCACCACGTATTGCGGCTCGTCCGCCAGCGGCGTGGGGAGGATGCGTACCTCCTTCTCCGCATGGGCGTCCTGGATGGCGCGGTTGAGATTGAGCTCCGTCTCGAAGTAGAAGCGCGCGCGGCCGGTGAGCAGCTTCCTGAGATTGACGAGCTTGTCGGCGGAGCCGGCGTCCACGTTCAGGCCGGGGACCTTGTTGGCCATGTCTTCCAGCATCGTGCCGCGCGCGACGATCACGAAGTCGCCCGTGCCCAACTTGGGGATGTCGGCCAGTGCGTGGACGTCTACCGTGTCGCGTGCGCGTACGGCCAGCACGTCGTGGGAGGAATAGACCTGCTGCGCCAGATAGGTCAGCTGCGCCTCGCGCTCCGGCGTGCGGGCGGCGCAGGCGAAGAAGTCCAGGCGGTGCTTCTCCACCTCGGCCAGTACGCGCTGCAGCGGTGCTTCCTCATCCAGGCCCGTGAAGGCGATGCCGGGGTCGATCTGCTCGATGGCGTGCAGGATTTCCACGCACAGGCCCGGCATGTCACGGTCGGCGGCGTTGTAGCGCGCCGGCGTGGCCTGCTGTGACGCCGTGCGTAGCACGATTTTGGGAGCATCGGCGGCGTAGGTAGCCGCCGGGATGAGCAGCAAGCCCACCATGCAGAATGCATTTCGATTCAGCAAACGCTTCCAGCTTATGGGTATGACCATCAGGATGGGCGAAAGGCGAGATGTTAGGGCAAGCATAGCTCATTGCGGCCATGAAAACGCCACCTTGCAAGGTGGCGTTTCCGTATCGAGGCAAGCGCGAGGCGACTTACTTTGC
Source organism: Burkholderiales bacterium (assembly GCA_019234745.1). Classification (GTDB taxonomy): domain Bacteria; phylum Pseudomonadota; class Gammaproteobacteria; order Burkholderiales; family Chitinimonadaceae; genus JAFAKZ01. The sequence goes on along the minus strand of JAFAKZ010000351.1, from coordinate 1,201 downwards.
CGCCTGGCCCTTGTACTCCTCGCCTATCCATTCCTTCATCGCGTCGAGCGACTGCGGGCGGCCCAGGAAGTCCTTCACCAGCTCTGTGGCCGGCTTGCTCGCGCCCGGCTCCAGCACGGCGTGGCGGTAGCGCATGGCGGTGGGGCCGTCGAGCAGATCCTTGGTGTCGAACTGGGCGAAGAAGTCCAGCGCGATCACCTTGTCCAACACATAGGTGTAGTAGTTCGAGGCGTAACCCGTCAGGTGCGTAAAGGCCGTGTAGAAGTGGTCGCCTTCCACCGGCGTGGTCGGCATGAAGCGCTTGGCGTCGTCCGCTGCAATGGCGTCGAAGTCGACCTTGGACGGGTCGCGGTCGTGCAGCTGCAGCGAGTAGGACGCGAAGTAGAGCTGGCGCTGCGTCCAGTAGCCGCGGCCGAAGGCGGACGCCCGGTTCATCTTGGCGACGAGCGCCTCGGGGATGGGCTTGCCCGTCTTCTCGTCGTGCGCGAAGGTGGCGAGCAGCTTGGGGTCGCGGAAGAACTCTTCCAGCATCTGCGAGGGCGCTTCCACGAAGTCGCCTTCCACATTGAAGCCGCCGGCGCCGGCCCACTGGCCCTGGCTGCCCAGGAGGTGGTGCATGAGATGGCCGAACTCGTGGAAGAAGGTCACGACTTCGTTGTATTCCATCAGGCCCGGGTCACCCTTTACGCCACCCGAGAAGTTGCAGATCAGCATGCCTTCAGGCATCTGCTTGCTGTGGATGCCAGGGACGAGCGGGTCGCTGGAGAACCACTTGTCCTTGCCCTCGCGCGGGTGCATGTCGAGGTAGATGCGGCCGATCTTATGACCCTTGTCGAACACGTCGAAGGTGTCCACCGACGCATCCCATACGCGAGCGCCCTTCACCGGCTTGAATTCCACATGGAACAGGTGGGCCGCCGTCTTCAGAATGCCGGCCTGCACCGTGGCGTAGGGGAAGTAGGGGCGTACGGACTGTGCGTCGAAATCATATTGGGCGCGGCGGTACTGCTCCATCCAGTAGCTGCGGTCGGCTGTGGACATCTCCTTGAGGCCGGGCTGCTTGCTCTGGGCAAAGGCCAAGAGCTGCGCGTACTCGCGCTGCGAGGCGGCGCGCGAGGCTTCGTCCACGCTGTCGAGCATCGCCTGCACATTGTGCGCATTGCCCATCATCTGGTCGGCCGTGGCGAAGTCGGCGTAGGTG
>JAFAKZ010000325.1 GCA_019234745.1 Burkholderiales bacterium | reverse complement strand
CCTCGGCCCTCACAGCGCTGATCGCCTGCGGCATGGACATCCCCACGGCGGCAAAAGAAGCGCAGGAGTACACCTACCAGACGCTCAAGCACGCCTTCCGCCCCGGCATGGGCCAGTTCATTCCCGACCGCATGTTCTGGGCGCGCGGCAACAACGGCAATGCGGCCGAGGGTGAGAGCGAAGCCGAGGCGCCAGAAGAACCCAAGGCCGACTGATGGCGCGCCTGCCCCGCGGCCTGTACGCCATCACGCCGGACTGGACCGACACGCCGCGCCTGCTCACGGCCGTGGCTGCCGCCCTGCAGGGCGGTGCGCGCGTGCTGCAGGACCGTAACAAGGTCGTGGACGCGGCCGGCCGCCATGAACAGGCCGGCGCGCTCCTCGCCCTGTGCCGGCAGCAGGGCGTGCCGCTGATCATCAATGATCACCTCGACCTCGCGCTCGCCATCGATGCCGACGGCCTGCACCTGGGTGGCGACGACGGCGACCTGAACGCGGCGCGTGCCGCGCTCGGCCCCAGCAAGCTGCTAGGGGCGTCCTGCTACAACCGCTTGGAGCTTGCGCATGCGGCACTTATTGCTGGTGCCGACCACGTGGGCTTCGGTGCGGCCTATCCCTCGTCCACCAAGCCCAATGCCGTGCATGCGCCTTTGAGCCTGTATCGTGATGCCCGCGCGGCGCTGGCCTGCCCGATCGTCGCTATCGGTGGTATCACGGTCGATAACGCCAAGCCGCTAGTCGAGGTGGGCGCGGACAATGTGGCGGTGATTGGCGGGGTGTTTGAAACAGAGGATGTGGCGGCGACGGCAAGCGTGTTGGCCGAAATGTTTATCAAGTAGCAAACCGGGCGACATCGTCGCCCGGTTGCGTTGAAACCGTCTTGAGCCAAGCCGCTTGCCGCGCCTCCTCAGAAACCCGAGCCGCTCTTATATGTGTTTGCAACGTATGGCGTGACGACGGACCCCGCAGCGTCAAAGTAGACAATAATAAGCCCCCCAGACCCGTCCACCCAGACATATGAGACGTAAGTTTGCGCGCGCTGGCCGAGGTTCGTGCTGCGCTGACAACCAATCGTCTGGTCCACCTGGTCAAGCGTCATGCCTACCGCGATCGCATTGAAAATGGCTGGGGTGAATCTGAGGGCAAGACAGTTGGCAGCCACACTGTTGGCCGGCTGCGCGCTACCAACGGATAGGACGCTGAAACCGCCCGTATTGAATTGCACTACGACGTTGTTGAATATCGTATTGCCGACCTGAACGCTGGGGATTTGCAGTTGATTGGTCGATGAGTTGAAAGTGTCGGTTGCTTGTGCCGCGGCGCTCCCGGCGATCAAACTTGCAGCGATAAGAATTCTGCTCAGCATGCTTATTCCTTGAAAATTGCTAGTCGTATCGTTGGACGGACGAAGTCGATGTAGCAACTTCGCACGCGGCACAATACGCAAAGTGCAGGCATTTAGCGAGCTGAAAAATGACATTGGAATCTTCTACTTATCTAATACACAGCCTGTATGCCAATCTGATTTAGTGCGTAGGTCAGGCTGTCTAGACGGAATACAAGTAGCGAGGCCCGTCGGACGCGGAGGCTCAGTCGCCCGCGCTGACGCTGCCGATGCCGTTTACCGTGGTATTGCGATGCGTAGGGTGACCGTAGTAGGTGAGCGAGCCGATGCCGTTGAGCGCCGCGGTCAGCGTGTCGCTGGCATAGACGTTCATCGCACCCACGCCGTTGATGCTGGCCGTCACATTGGCGGCCTTGAGGCTCTTGAGGTCCAGCGAGCCGGCGCCGTTGGCGTCCACCGTGAGGTTGTGCACATTGCCCGTGGCCGTAACGAGGCCGGCGCCACCGTAGGTCAGGGCGAAGCTGTCGCCGCTCAGGCCGTGGAATACCGTCTTGCCGGCCCCTTCGCCGCTGAAGGCGTCGAGCTTGGGTACCGTCACTGTCACGCGGATGACGTGGCCGTCGTCGATATGTACTTCGTCGCCCTTCTTGCCTTGCTTGATGATGAGCTGGCCATTGGCGACCTTGGTTTCAATCTCGGCCAGCAGGTTGTCGTCACCCTTGAGCTTGACCGACACGGCCGGCCCCGCCGTCACGTCCAGCACGAAGCCGCCCGTGCTCTGGATGGCGTGGAAGTCGGCCACCGTACGCGTCTCTTCCACCACGTGGCCGCTACCGACTACCGTGCGGGCGAACGCGCTACTTGCCAGGAACGTGGCGATCAGGGCGATGGTCAGGTAGCGGTTCTGCATTCCTCTTCCTCTTCTTGCGGTAAACATACTGATTGGTATCGTATATCCGAAGAAGACAAAGCGCAAATAAAAAATGCCCGGTCTTTCGATCGGGCATTCAGGACGTAGGTTGGTGCTGAACGTAGCGACGCCCAACAGCTTTTGCGTCAATCCGCAGTGTTGGGCATCGCTACGCT
>JAFAKZ010000185.1 GCA_019234745.1 Burkholderiales bacterium | reverse complement strand
GCGACGGCGCCGGACTGGCTGGGATTGGGCAGCGGCGAGAACGACAATCTGATGGCTAGCTTGGATGCCTCGACCTCGAATGTGGGCAGCAATAACTGGGCCGTTGCAGGTACACGCAGCGAGCACGGTGCCATTCTGGCCAACGATATGCACTTGGGCTTGCGCCTGCCCCATATCTGGTACCGCATGGCGCTGCAGTATGGCGATGCGGAAGGTAAGTCGCGCCGATTGGCGGGCGTGACGCTGCCCGGCGTGCCCGTACTCGTCGCCGGCAGCAATGGCCACGTGGCCTGGGGCTTTACCAATAGCTATGGCGATTATATGGACCTGGTCGAGCTGCAGCGCGACCCGAAGGACCCCACGCGCTACAAGACGGCGACTGGCTGGGAAACGGTACAGCAGTTTAGCGAACGCCTCTACGTGAAGGGTGCCACGCCCGAGACCTTGACGGTGGAGGAAACGCCGCTCGGCCCGATACGCCAGTTCGGCAAGAAGACCTATGCCATCCATTGGGTGGCCAGCGAAAACGGGGCCGTCAACACCAACCTGCTGGGTTTGGAGACGGCGGATGATCTGGCCTCGCTACAGGCGGCAGCCAACCGCACCGGCATACCTGCGCAGAATATCGTGGCGGCCGACAGCGCCGGCCATATCGGCTGGACCATCGCCGGCCCCTTGCCGGACCGCCGTTGGCAGGCGGCGGCCAGTTACCCCTATGCGGCGACGGATACGTCCCTGGGCTGGACCCATATGCGCGCGCCGGCGAGCTATCCACGCCTGGTCGATCCGCCCGCTGGCCAGCTGTGGACGGCCAATGCACGCCAGTTGGCCGGCAAGGATTACGATCTCTTGGGTGACGGCGGTGCCGACCTCGGCGCGCGCGCGCGGCAAATCCGCGACGACCTGGCGAAGCTAGGCAAGACGGATGAGAAAGCCCTGTTCCAGATTGGCCTGGACGACCGCGCCCTGTTCATGGCGCCCTGGCGCGACCGTGCCCTGAAGGCGCTGGACGACGCGGCCGTGGCCGGGCACCCGCAGCGCGCCGAATTCCGCCACCTGCTGCGCGACAGCTGGGACGGCCATGCGAGTGTCGGCTCCGTCGGTTACCGGCTTGCCCATGCTTATGTGAACGCCATGTACCGCGAGCTGTTTGGTCGGCTGGACGACCGAATGGAAAAGGAGATGGGCGCCCCGCTCACTTTCCGCTGGGCCAATAGCCGCTGGGAGTACGTGCTGGGCCGCCTCGATGACGCGCAGCCGGCCGCTTGGGTGCCCAAGGGCTTGCAGGACTGGCATGCCCTCGAACTGGCAGCCATCGACGATGCCGCGGCTGAGCTGACCAAGAACGGCCAGCCTCTATCCGCCGCCAGCTGGGGCCAGCGCAACACGGCGCGCATAGGCCACCCCTTTGGCCACATCACCCCCTTGCTGTCCAAATGGCTGTCTGCCCCGGCCGACCAGCTGCCCGGCGATGACAATATGCCGCGCGTGGCTTCGCCCGATTTCGGTCAATCGGAACGCATGGTGGTGGCGCCGGGCCACGAGGAGCTGGGCCTGTTCGACATGCCCGGCGGCGAAAGCGGCCACCCATTGAGCCCCTACTTCCTGGCGGGCCACGAGGCCTGGGTGCATGGCGACTCGCTGCCTCTGCTACCAGGACCGGCGCAACACACGCTGACGTTGCACCCTGCTAGTTAAGGAAGCTCTGCAAAAGGTGACAATCTGAAACGTCAGCTTTCGCCCGGCGGAGCCGTGCGCTTTAGGCTACTAGAACATCAACGAGTTATCGCTGATTGATTTCACTCCCCCCGCCCCTCGTGACGTGGATGTCGGAGCGAAGCGACATATAGCCACGGGATACCCTTGCGGTACCGCCGTACCCGTAAAGGGCATGCCGTGGTTGTAAGGCGCTGAAGCGCCAACAACCACGCAACGAGTACCCGCAAGGGGTAGGCCGTGGTTCTAAGGCGCTAAAGCGCCAAGAACACACGCACGGAGCCTCGCTGACGCTCGTAAGTGCGCTTAAGATGTGCGCTTTTGCCCTAACGTACATCATGACCATTCCAGACCCAACCCCATTCCTGCCCATCGCCCATCGCCTCGCTGATGCCGCGCGTGCCGCCATCCTGCCGCACTACCGCTCCCGCCTTACCATCGACGACAAGGCCGACGCCAGCCCCGTGACGCTGGCCGACCGCGGTGCCGAGCAGGCCATGCGCGCCTTGCTGGCCGAGCTGGCGCCCGAGCATGGCATCATCGGCGAAGAGTTCGGCCGTGAGCGCGATGACGCGGAGTGGGTGTGGGTGCTGGACCCGGTGGACGGCACCAAGAGCTTTATCATCGGGCGCCCCACCTTCTGTACGCTGATCGGCCTGCTGCATCGCGGCAAGCCCGTGTTGGGGGTGATCGACCAGCCCGTGCTGGGCGAGCGCTGGGTGGGCGCCGTAGGTATCGCCACCACGCTCAAC
>JAFAKZ010000033.1 GCA_019234745.1 Burkholderiales bacterium | reverse complement strand
GCACCCGAACGCCAGGCTAGCCTGAACCGCGTCGACGAGATCGGCATGCTGCTCAGGGCCGTCAACCAGTCCGCCCTGAATCTGCGGTCGCTGCTCGACGACGTAGGCGGGCAGGCCCGCGGCCTGCATGCCGGTGTGGCGCACATCGCCTCCGAGAACGAGAATCTTAACGAGCGTACGGTCCGGTCCTCGAGCAATCTACAACAGACCGCCGCCTCGATGGAGCAACTGGGTGCCACCGTTCGACAGAACGCTGATGGCGCGCAGCGGGCCAACGAACTGGCGCAGGGGGCCGCAACGATCGCCTCGCAAGGCGGGCAGTTGGTCGGCCAGGTCGTCGATACGATGAAGGGGATCAACGAGAGCTCGCGCAGGATCGCCGACATCATTGGCGTGATCGACGGCATTGCCTTTCAAACCAATATCCTCGCGCTCAATGCTGCCGTCGAGGCTGCACGCGCCGGTAGTCAAGGGCGTGGCTTCGCCGTAGTGGCCACCGAGGTACGCGGCCTGGCAGGACGTGCTGCCGAAGCTGCCAAGGAGATCCGCTACCTGATCGATACAAGTGTCGGACGCGTCGCGCAGGGAGCCGCCTTGGTTGATCGCGCCGGTGCCACGATGAACGAGTTGCTGGTTTCGATCCGCCATGTCACGAACGTGATGGGCGAAATCAGCGGCGCAAGCGCTGAGCAGAGCCTGGGCATCGCTCAGGTCGGCGAAGCGATCAGTCAAATGGACCGAGCTACTCAGCAAAACGCGGCCATGGCCGAGCTTGGTGCCACCGCGTCGGCACAGCTCATGGAGCAGGCCCATGCATTGTTGGCAGCGGTGGCTGCATTCGACCAGGCACCGTCCCAAGGCTGAGAGCTCCTCAAAGCTGTGCCTCAGGCGAACAGCCACACGACCAGCGGGCCGCCGAACAGCAGCCATTTGAGCGCGTAGTAGGCCAGCCGGCTCCGGGCCTTGATGCGCTTGCCTAACAAACGGACCCGCTGGATAGCCCCGAAGGCCCGGTTCAGCCCGCCCGTCCGGTCGCCGTCGGCGTTGGGTGCGGCGGCCGCGCGAATCAGCGTTCGACTGATGAAGCGGTTGAAGGCGCGCGCAAGGCCATTGTTGAGCGGGCGCTCAAGGTCACAGAACAGGATGATGCGCATGCGGTCCGAGCGATTGTCCGCGTAGTGCAGGTAGGTCTCGTCGAAGACGACGCTCTGTCCGTCGCGCCAGCTGTAGTCGATGCCATCGACCGAGAGGTAGCAAGCATCGCAATTTGGCGTGCTCAGGCCCAAGTGGTAGCGCAGCGATCCAGCGAACGGGTCACGGTGTGTGACAAGCCTGGCCCCCGGTGGTAGCGCCGCGAACATGGCGGCCTTCACGCTTGGGATGCGTTGCAGCAGGTCGATCGTCGTCGGGCACAGGGCTTGGGCGGAGGGATGGGCCTCGCGGTCGTACCACTTCAGGTAGAAGCGCGTCCAGCCGGTCTTGAAGAAACTGTTGAAGCCGGCATCGTCGAATTTTTCGGAGGCCTTGATCGCCCCGGCGGCCGCCAATCGGAGGGCTTCGTCTCGGATTTCCCGCCAGTGCTGTTCCAGCAACTCGAGCTCGTTGAACTCGTCTACCGGGAGGTAGGGCCGCTGCGGTAGCCGTGAAAACAAGTACAGGATGCAGTTGATCGGCGCCATGAACGTCGAGTGGTCTGTCAGCTGGCGCCAGAAACCCAGGCGCACTTTCCCCCGCCGGTGGACATAGATCGTGCTCGCGACGAAAACTGCAATTACGCCGAGCTTTAAATAGGGGAGATGGTGAAGCATGAAGGTCCGTGTCCTAGTACGTCGAAGCTGGGAGCACCGGCCACTTGCCTGTACTGACGCCCGGTCCGTCGTCAGCGCAACGCCGAGGTCTCCCGCCAGCGCAGCCAGTGTCTTTCGGCTGAGCGCAGGAGTCGTCTTGAATCCGTCTCGATTGAGCATCTTCGGGCGGCGTTAGCCCAGGAATGGCTGCACAGGGCGCGGAAATCGGTTCGATACCGATTCGATACCAGGTCGAGACGACCTCGCGTCCGCAACACCGGACACTGGCCTTCATAGCGAGGTATCACGGCAATGAGGAACAACCAACCCGTCTCGGGTCGCGAATACATGCTCAGCCCCGGGCAGAGTTTGATGTCGACCACCGATCCCAAAGGGCGGATCGTCCACTGCAACGCGGCGTTCGAGGAAGCAAGCGGCTATTCGCGAGACGAGCTGCTCGGACAGCCGCACAACATCATCCGCCATCCTGACATGCCCTGCGCCGCATTCGCGGACCTGTGGAAAACGATTCAGCAAGGCCACCCCTGGTCAATGCTCGTGAAGAACCGGCGCAAGAACGGAGACCACTACTGGGTGAGCGCCAACGTGACGCCGTTGAAGGACGGCCCGCGCGTCGTCGGTTACCTCTCCGTGCGAACCATCCCTGAGCGCGCCGAAGTCGAGAAGACGCAAGCGCTCTACGCCGCCATGCTCCTTGACGAATCGCGCGGGGAGCCTCCCCGCTGGAGCATTCACCAAGGGCGCGTGGCACGCAAAGGCTCGATGGGATTTCTCGACCAGTGCAAGGAACTCGGAGGACGGGTTGTCGCCGAGGTGCCCTACCTATCGGCCGCCGCTCTTGCCGTATGCCTCGGCTCCCGACTAGGCGTCGGACTCGGCGTCGTGTGTGCGTTGCCCGTGCTGGGGCTGACTCGCTGGGCCAATCGGCGAACCGCGGAGAAGCCACTCTGGACCCTGCTTGCGTTCGCCGGCGGCGTCTCCTCTGGTGACCTGACCCACCGCCCTCCACTCGACGGGCGCCGGGTGATGGGACGCGTGCAGCGCGCACTCAGCCAGCTCGGCGTGAATCTTCAGGGCATGGTCGGCGATGCCCGCGCGCAAGTGGTGGCTCTCGAGGCGATAGTGGCTGAAATCGCTGCCGGCAAGGACTCCTTGTCGGGGAGCACTGACGCCCAGGCGGCGGGACTGGAGCAGTCGGCCGCCGCACTCAAGCAGCTGACCGAAACCGTGCGGCAGAACGTTCTGGCAGCCGAAGAAGGCGCCAAGCTGGCGGAGCACACGCTTGCAGTGGCACTGCGCAGCACCGCAAGCGTGGACCACATGCGCTCGACCATGCAGCAGATCACCGACTCCGCCTCACGCATCTCTGACATCACGCAATCCATCGACGCGATCTCGTTCCAAACGAATATTCTGGCCCTGAATGCAGCTGTCGAGGCTGCCCGCGCAGGGGATCAAGGCCGCGGTTTCGCAGTGGTGGCGCAAGAGGTCCGGGCATTGGCAACGCGCACTATGGCCGCGGCACGCGAGATCAAGGAATTGAGTCAGGGATCGCAGGCGCGCGTCGCAGTAGGCGCCGCCGAAGTAGAGGGCACATCGACGGCCATCTCGGAAACTGCCTCCGCCGCGACGAAATTGCAGCAGTTGGTCGAGAGCGTGCATGTCGCGAGTCGCGAGCAACTGCAGTCGATCTCGGAAATCAGTTCGGCTGTCGAGTCCCTCGAGGACATGACGCAGAAGAACGCCATGCTGGTGCAGCAGCTGTCTGCTTCGGCCGACACGCTCTCCGAACAAGCTGCCACGCTCGGTCAATCCGTCAAGATCTTCAGAACTCACGCATGAGCGCTATCCGAAGTGAATTAGGCCGCGACACCAGCGTCGTGCGCCTGCTGTTCGACCAGGCGCCGGAGGCCCTGCTCATCTACGACCTCGATGCGAACCTGCTTGTCGACGCCAATGCGGCGGCGGCCACGCTGTTCGAGTGCTCAATGGAGGAGCTGCTGCAGTCGCCTCCAGAGGCGTTTCACGATGACAGCGCGGATCCGACGGTCAAGAGCTACCAGTGCATCGAACAGGCCTGTCGCCTGGCGCTCGAAGGACACGCGGTTCAGCGCGACGTCACGGTTCGGACGGCCAAAGGCACCGCCTTGCGTTGCGAACTCCGGCTCGTTCGGATCACAGTGGGTGACCGCACGTTGATCCGTGCCAGCTACGTGGACATCACCGAACGCCTGCGGGCACAGGCGGCAATACAGGCTGATCATGCGCAGATGGCCCAGATGGCGCAGCACAAGCAGGCCGTTCTCGACAACGTCATGGAGGCGGTGATCACTGCTGACTCTGACGGGTGCATTCAATCGTTCAATCGCGCGGCAACCCGAATCTTCGGCTACCCGCATGAAGAGGCCATTGGCAAGAGCCTATCGATGCTCATGCCGAAGCAGGACGGAGATAGGCACGAGAGCTACGTCGCCGGCTATGAAAGGACCGGCAAGGCGCGTGTCATCGGCGTGGGCCGGGAAACCCGCGGCCGTCACAAGTCTGGACGGGAATTCCCTATCCATCTTTCGGTCTCGACCATCGAAGGTCGCGGCCGGCCCAACTACGTCGGGCTGATCCGCGACATCTCCGAGCAAAGGGAAGCTGAAAGTCACATCGAACGCCTCGCCTACTTCGACACGTTGACCGGGCTGCCGAATCGTCGCCTCCTGCTCGATAACGTAGCCCAGGCTCAGCGTCGCTGTGCCGGCAGCAGTCACGCGGCCCTGGTTCTCGCCGATATCGACCAGTTCAAGAACGTCAACGACGTGATGGGTCATGCGGCTGGCGACGCCCTGTTGCGCGACATCGGTGAGATGTTCGCGCATTGCGTGGGCGACCGCGGCATGGTGGCTCGCCACGGCGGCGACGAGTTCGCCATGCTGATCGAGAATCTCGGCCCCGAGCCCGCGCTCGCCGCCCGTGAGGCCATGGCGTGGTGTCAGCGACTGCTCGAAACGGCGAGGCGCCAGCACGGCCTGTTCGGCTGCGACTACCGGACGAGCGCGAGCCTTGGGGCGATCGTCTTTCATGACGGACGCGAGACGCCCGAGGCTTTGCTGGCACATGCAGACCTCGCGTTGCATCAGGCGAAGTCCGAGTCGAAGGATACCTACCGCCTCTTCGACGAGGATATGGGACGCGACGCGGTTCGGCGCGCAAATCTGCTGCACGACCTTCGCCTTGCCCTGCCCAGGCAAGAGCTGGTGTTGATGTACCAGCCCCAGGTCAGCGCCCAGGGGCGGACCTTGGGCGCGGAATGCCTGGTTCGGTGGCGCCATCCGACGCGCGGGACAGTCTCGCCGGCTGACTTCATCCCGCTTGCCGAGCAGAGCGGATTCATCATCGAGATCGGCGAGTGGGTGTTGAATCATGCATGCACGACTCTGCAGCGATGGGACACTTCGCCCGGCATGGCGGACCTTTCGCTGGCCGTCAACATCAGCGCGACCGAATTCCGCCATCCGGACTTCATCGCCACCGTGGCCCGCGTGTTGAATCAGACGGGCGCGCGACCATCTCGGCTCAAGCTTGAGTTGACGGAGAGCGTGCTGGCGATGGACCTTTGCGACCTCGCGGCGCAGCTGACAGAACTCAAGTCGATGGGTCTCGGGATCTCCTTGGACGACTTCGGGACCGGCTATTCGTCGATTTCGTACCTCCGGCAACTGCCGCTTGACCAGCTGAAAATCGATCGAAGCTTCATTGTCGACATCGCGAGCAATCCGCGCGACGAGATCTTGGTGCGCGGCCTGGTCGACCTATGTGAGGTCCTGGAACTAGCAGTCGTCGTAGAAGGGGTCGAAACGGCGGAACAGCGCGACAAGCTTCTGGCCTGCGGTTGTGACTGCTTCCAGGGCTTCCTGACGGGACGTCCGATGAGCGAGGTCGACCTGCAGACTTTGGTCGGGACGTCCTTCCGATTGCAGCAGGCCTGCTAGAGCAGTCGGAAGGCTGAGCCGTCAGCGCGATCGGGAGCGAGCTTGTCGTCGCCCTCGGTTTGCACAGCGGCACTTCGCACGGCATTTCTGCCGGCGTGCTTGGCCGCATAGCAGGCACGGTCGGCGGCATCGAGGACGTCTGCCGATGAGCAAGGGGGGACGCCGATTTCGACCACGCCGATGCTCGCCGTAACGCGAAGTTTCGGATCGCTGGCGCAGATCCCGTCGCGTGCCACACGCTCTCGCATCTTTTCCGCAATCGCCAGGGCCTGATCCAAGCGGCAAGCCGGCAGCAGGACGGCGAATTCATCTCCACCCAGCCGGCCAACAACGTCCCCCGATCGAACACTCTCACCCAGGCCGCAGGCCACCAGCAGCAGAATCGCATCGCCGGCCGCATGTCCGGCGCCGTCGTTTACCTGCTTGAAATGGTCGAGGTCGATGAACAGGGCGCAAGCCGGCTCGTGGCGCCTTCGGTCGTCGACCAGTTGGGCCAGGTTGCGCTCGAACTCACGCCGGTTGACGAGGTTCGTTAAGGGGTCGTGTCCAGCACTCCATTCCAAGCTCTCGCGCTGACGTCTTGCCAGCGTCGCATCGACGACGACCCAGATCCTGCGCATCGATGCACCCTGGACAGCGGCACCAAGCACCTTGGCCCAGAGGACGGAGCCGTCGCGACGGCGCAAAGGGATTTCGGCTTCGAAGGCCCTGCCGGCGGCAAACGCCGACTCCGCTTCCTCACGGAGTTGGTCGCGTGGGGCATCGCTTGCCAGCAATTCTTCCCACTCACAATCCAAGGTCCCGGCCTCGTAGCCAAGCATGCGCCCCAGGTTGGCATTGGTCAGCTCAAACCTGGCCCCGTGCGTGAAGCCGATCCCGACGGGTGCGTGCTCAAGCACGGCCTGCATATTCTGCAGGGTGCGTTCCATGTCCGCGCGGCTGCCGGCCAATTGGGTGCTCACATGTTTGAGGACCCGCGAGAGTTCGCCGATTTCGCCAAGCCCCTCGGGCCACCCATCTTGGGGCGCCTGATTGGCTTCCATGGAGCGAAGCGCGCGCCGGCGCAGGACTCCCAGTGGCCCGAGCAGCCAAGCAGTGAGCCCGAAGATGCACAGCGCACCGACCAGGGCGATTCCAGCGCCAAGCGCAATGGTTCTGGATACGGAACGGCGGGCCTCATGAAACAGGACCTCGTTCGAAGCGATCCGAAACACCATCCATTCGGTACCTGGCACCGCAGCGCGAGCGACAAAGAGATCGCCCCAGCGTTCAGTCGAAGGCGTGGGCTCGAGCGGGCTGCCCTGGCTGCGCCAACGTGCGACGGCCTCACGAAGACCGGGTTGGGTGTCGACGGGGCTCATCAGCCAGGCGGCGTCGGCGTGGGCGAGGATGTGCCCTTGCTGGTCCGCGACAACGGTCTTGATGTGCTGGTCATCAAGCACGGCGGCCCGCGCGATATTCGAGAGGAAGTTGACGCCTCTCAAGCTCAACATGCCTGCCAACACGGCGCGCGGCCCGCCCCCCGTCGCGATGGGGGCGGCAATCGCGACGTCGAGGTTGCCGGGGCCGCCCAGGTCGCGCAGTGGGGACGAGACCCTTGGGCCGCCGACGGCGCTTGCGAGCGCACCGTCATTGGGCAGGATGGTCAGGCGATTGAACAGGGAGCGAAGAACCCGGTGACGCTCGACGAATTCCGCGACTCGTTCCGGAGTGACCGCAAGGCCTTGCGGCCAGTCACCGACGGCTGCGGCCACGGCTCGCTCATGCTCGACAACAGCCGCAGACAGCGTCGAGGCGATCTGCGCGGCCCCCAGATTCGTGTCGATGATGGCCGACTCCGCGTCAGCCTCGACCTCGCGCAACGAGTAGCCCACCGCGATCGCGACCGTGATCGCGATCAGCAGGGCGTTGGCCAAGGCCAGTCTCAGTTTGAGGGAGCCCATGGTTGCCGTTAGCGACTCTGTTCACGGTGGAGAGCGAAGACCTGGCAACCATCTTAGTGGCGAGCCCCCCGGCCCGCACAGGTCTCGTCGCGCAGCATGCAACAGTCGCCGCGAATCAGTTGTTCGCGGCGTGCAATGCGCGAGCTCTTGCAATCACCGGACTCGGGTCGGATTCGTATAGGTCCAGGAGTGCCCCGAGGCGCATCGGGTCTGCCGTCGGGGCCGCGCAGGACTGGGCCGTCGCCAACAACTGCAACTCGTGAAAGGCGGCCCCCTGCGCTCGCGCCCTGCCGATTGCCTGTGCCAGGAGATCGGTGGACTCGGCCGTCGCGCCGAGCGCATGCAGGGATTCGGCCTTCAGTCCGAGAAGCAGCGCCTGAAGCGAACTTTCTCCGGTGTCCTTGGCCAGTGCCAGACCGGATTCGATGGCCTCTCGCGCGTCGGGCATTCGGCCGGACTGCCTGCAAGCCAGCGCGTAGTGATAGTAGAAGCCGATCATGCCGCCGAGCAGGCCCGCTTCGCGAGCGCTGTGGGCCGCACACGCCATTTCCTCGAGCCCGGCATCAACGCGGCCTTGCGCGACAAGCGCCTGGCCGTGCAGCCAGGCGAAACCACCGAGACGCTCGGGCAGTGCGTACTCGTCGACCAGCGTATAGAGACGCTCGGTCAATGCCAGGACCTCGTCGTATTCCGCCGCCTGCGCATGGAAGATGGAGGCCGCGTATAGGGCCATCGCCTCACTCAAGGGGTGGCGGCTTGCGCTTGCCTTGTTGACCGCCTGACTCGCAAGCTCCCGAGCGCGCAGCGGCTCGCCGATGGTCCAATACACCAGCACCAGGGCCAGCAGGGCTTCGAGCGCGGGATCCTGGACAAAGCTGGTGGGGGCCTGCCCCGCCGAAACCGTTGTCGGGGTCGCCATGGCGGCCTCAAGATGCGTCCTCGCACCTTTGAGCTCGCCGGTCATCATCAGCACGAGCCCCAGGGCATTGAGCCCCGCGAGTCGCAGCGACGCGTCGCCGCGCCGCTCTGCGAGCGCCAGCATCTCAGCGGCCAGGTCATACGCCTGCGCGAGTTCGGCTCGGGCGAAATGCACCCACCAGCATCCATGCAAGGTGCGCTGCCATGCCGGGCCGTCGGTGGGGCCGATCTGGCGCGCGCGCTCGAAGGCCGCAGCGACTTCGGGCGCCGCAATGACATGTTGGCGGGTGAGCGCAACGGCTTCCAAAGAGCGCAGTTCCTGCTCGAGCGCCGGGCTCAGCAGGCCCTCGCCAAGACGCAGGCCATGCTGGGCTGCGCGCAATGCCTCCGCAGGCGCGCCCCGCGCCATGGCACGGGCCGCAACCACGGCGAGTTCGACCGTCGCTTCGGTCCGCGCGCCGGCCCGCTCGAAGTGCAGCGCAAGTTCGGCAGCGACTTCTGCCGGCTTGGCCGCGTGCACCACCTGCAGCGCTCCCGCCCAGCGCCGATGCCATTGCATGCGCTGCAGCCCCGGCAACCTGTCGTAAAGCACTTGTCGATAGACCGCATGGGCAAAACGGAACCGGGCCGACACATTGCCGTCCGCGGCGACATCCGCGCCACCGCCCGTCATCCAGGGCAGGCGCTTGACGATGTCGTCGAGGATGGTAAGTAGGGCTTCCGGCTCGCAGGACAGGACATGAGCAAGGATCTGATGGAGGAATTCGACACCTCCCACACTGGCCGCAGCGAGAACTCGTTGATGTTCGGCCGGGAGTCGGTCGAACTGACCTTCGATAATGCCGGCGATGCTTCTTGGAATCGCCAGCGCGTCTGCGCTGGGAAACTCCCAGACTCCCCCGACCTGCCTGAGCTTGCCCGACGCCAGGAGCTCGTCGACCACAGCCACCGTGAAAAGAGGCAGCCCGGCGGTGTGGCCGTAGAGGCCGCGCACGAAATCCTCGGGGGCCGGGCCGTCGAGTCTCGCCGCCAAGTACTCGGCCGACTCCGCTTCCGAGAGCAGCTCGAGGTCGACTTCAACGCACAGCCGACGCGGGCGCAACTCCATTCTCAGGGCACCCAAGGGGTGCTCGTGAAGAATCAGGTCCGTGGGTCGAAAGGTGCCGAGCAGCATCAATCGATCCGACCCGCGCCTGCGGGCGAGGTAGCCGAGCAATTGGACCGTGGCGTGATCGCTCCAGTGCAAGTCCTCCAGGACCAGCAGAAGCGGCCGCTCCTCGGTGAGTCGGTCGACGAGCTCGCCGAATTCGCGCAGCATGCGATCTTGCGTAGCCCCAGAGGCCTCCTGTTGCAGCGCGCGCCGGTCCTGCTCGTCGACGAACCAGGGCAGTTGCAGCAACCAGGTGGGAGAGGCCTTGCGCATGAGGTCCAGCACGGCAGCGCCATCGGCGCGGCACAGGGCGTTGAGCGCTTCGAGCACCGGCAGATAGGGCTCGGCGCCGCCATAGTGCTCGACGCATTGACCGAATGCCGCTCGTACCTTCGCGCCCGCGACAAAACCGTCGACGAGGCTGCTCTTGCCGATGCCGGGCTCGCC
>JAFAKZ010000601.1 GCA_019234745.1 Burkholderiales bacterium | reverse complement strand
ACGTCAGGCGCACTGCCCCGCCACCCATCCGGACGACCAAGCCCATTGGAAGTTATAACCGCCCAGCCAGCCCGTCACGTCCACCACCTCGCCCACGAAATACAAGCCCGGCACCTTGCGTGCCTCCATGGTCTTGGACGAGAGCGCGGCCGTATCCACGCCACCGCGCGTGACTTCCGCCTTCTTGTAGCCCTGACTGCCGCTTGGCACCACGCGCCAGTCGTGCAGGCGCGCGGCCACCTGTTCCAGCTCGCGCGGCGTGTATTGCTTCATGGGCTTGATATCGACGAAGGCGGCACAGAAGGCCTGGGCGAAGCGCTTGGGTAGCCAGTCGGCCAACACATTGGGCAGCAGGGTTTCCGAGCGCGCGGCCTCCATGAACAACTGATGCACGTCACGACCGGGTAGCAGGTCGAGCGATATTTCCTCACCCGGCGCCCAGTATGAGGATATTTGCAGGATGGCGGGGCCGGAGACGCCGCGGTGCGTGAACAGGATGTTCTCGCGGAAGCTTGGGCCGTCGCCCGCCTGGGCATCGCAATCGAGCGAGACGCCGGCGAGGTCCGTATACAGGTCCTTGGGCTCGAAAGTGAGCGGCACCAGGCCTGCGGCCAGCGGCGTGATGGGCAGCTCGAACTGCTTCGCCACCTCGTAGCCGAAGCCCGTGGCACCGATGGGCGGGATCGATAGTCCGCCCGTGGCGATGATCAAGCTCTGGCAACGCCAATGCTCGCGCGAGGTGCGCACGATGTAGCCCGTCGCTACACGCTCGATGGCCGTGACCGACGTACCCGTGCGCCACTCGGTACCGCCCGCGTCGCACTCCGCCTTGAGCAGGTCGATGATGTTCTGCGCGCTGTCGTCGCAGAACAGCTGGCCCAGCTTCTTCTCGTGCCAGGCGATGCTGTAACGATCTACCAGGTCGATGAAGTCGCGCGCCGTGTATTGCGCCAGGGCGGACTTGCAATAGTGCGGGTTGCGCGAGACGTAGCATTCCGCCCGCGCCGCCACGTTGGTGAAGTTGCAGCGGCCGCCGCCGGAGATGCGGATCTTCTCGGCCAGGCGCTCGGAGTGGTCGATGAGCGCGACGCCGCGGCCGCGCTGGCTGGCGCCTGCGGCAGCCATCATGCCGGCCGCGCCGGCGCCGATCACGACGACGTCGATGTCTTGGGTAGCGTGGGGGTGCATCGGGGAAAAGGGGGTCTGGATCAATGCCCGCATGATGCATGAGTGGGGGCGAGTTGTCGCGCCGGCCGTTCCACGCTATAATGACGGATAGATAGGCAATTTAAATTCAAATACTTAGCCTTATCTCTCCTAGTTGCAGCTGTTCAAGCCCTTTGCCTCGTTGGCTGGCCTTTCTTTCGCACTCAGGCGAAAGTCTCTCCGTTGATGTCCACCGCGCTTGATACTGCCAGTCGCCCACTATTGGCGACTCTCTGGCTGTCCTGCCCTGCGTAGGCGCTGCCGCTCGGATCATTGCGCCATCGGTTTGCGCCTCTTCACTGCAAACCGATCGGCACTTACCACCTGTGCGCCACACGATGGCGCGCAACAGCGGAGTTCGCCATGAAAGAGAAAGAAGAGACCATCGCGTTTGAGGGCACCGTCACCGACGCCCTACCCGAGTCACGTTTCCGCGTGACCCTGGAAAACGGCGTTGAGGTTCTCGCCTATGGTTCCGGCAAGATCAAGATGCACCGCATCCGCATCCTGGCCGGCGACCGCGTGACGGTGGAGATGTCGCCCTACGATCTGACCAAGGGCCGTATCACCTTCCGCCACGCGACCGCGCGCATCGACACCGGTTATGCGCCACGACGCCGCTGAGCACTATTACTGGAATCAACTTGATCGTTAAGGAACTACAACCGGGCGACAGCTTCGCCCAATACGTGAACGGCCATGCCGTTCGTTTTGAAGTCATCGACGTGCGTCCGCTGGGTCGCGAGTTCGAAATCACCTTCCGCTCCTCTGCTGGCGACAGCAGTGCGCGCTACCCCGGCCGCGCCGTTATCACGACGCATTGAGTAGCGACAAAAGTGCAGGCGGGGTCTGTCATCACACCGAAAGACACGGATGGCATACTCCGCGCATGTACTACGGAGAGCGCCTCAACACCGCTACGCACCTGCTCGGCACGGTGCTTGCCATCGCCGGCTCGGCGGCCTTGATCACCAAGGCCGCCTTCTCCGGCGACGCCTTCAAGATTGTCAGCGTCAGCCTGTTCGGTGCGTCGATGATCGCCCTCTATGCAGCATCCACCCTGTTCCACGGCAGCCGCGGCAAGCTCAAGGCCCTGTGGGCCAAGGCCGATCACTGCGCCATCTACCTGCTGATTTCCGGCACCTATATGCCCTTCACGCTCGTCACCCTGCGTGGCGCTTGGGGCTGGGTGCTGTTCGGGCTTATCCTCGCTATCGCCGTTGTGGGCATCGCGCGGGAACTGATGTCCGGTGAATCGAGCCCGCCGTCCGTCCCTCTATACCTAGCGATGGGCTGGCTAGGCCTGATTGCGTCGGTCCCCCTGGTGCGGCACCTATCTGCAGGCGGCCTGGCGTGCCTGCTGCTGGGGGCCCTGTGCTACACGGTGGGCGTCCTGTTCTACTGGTTCGACGACCGTTGGCGCCACGCCCACGGCATCTGGCATATGCTGGTGCTCGCCGGCACGGCATGCCACTATTTCACGGTGTTCTATTTCGTCGTCTAGGGATACCCAAGTTTGACCACCTTGTATTCGGCGTCGGCAACGACGCCGCTGGCAACGCCGTTCCGAGCTACTCGGCTAGCCCCGTGCATACGCCGATCTTCGTTGTGACATGCGTCATTTGCGACTGCCCTTACGTGGGAAATGTTGACTCGCCAGGGCCGTGATGTGGCAATTACCGAGGGAAGTGCTTGGGGCTTATTGCGGCGGAGCACAGACACCGGTGACTTGACGTAGGGCCGCATCGGTTGCTCGGCTGGCATTCCCCCCTCCGCGCCGCCGCCGGTTTCAAGAGCCGCAGCGCTCGTCAGAGGAAGTCGTCGGAAACTCATATTCGCGTCTTTCGAAGGATCGCTTCTAGCTGTAGCCACGGGAAGCAATCGCGCACGGTTTCCAACACGCAACCTCTTGGGAGCACTGCGACGGATTTAGCTTACCGACGCACCAACGCAACGATAAGCTGGCGGTATTGCAATACACTGGTGCAACGCCGCAACAATGAACGAGATCAACGATTTGCTCTTTTTTGCATCTGTCGTCGAGCACAAAGGATTCTCAGCGGCGGCCACGCGCTTCGATCTTTTCGGCCGCAGCGTAGTGGAAGCGGTCACGGAAACGCAGGTGATCAGCCTTGATACGCGTGATCGGACCAAGCTCGGTTGCGGCCTTCTTTCGTACTTCCACCACACCACAAATCAAACGCTTGTTTAAAACATTTTTTTGGCGCAGAGTATGGGCAAGGGCTCAGCTGGCACCCGGTGTCCCGCCTTGACGATGGGCTGTAGTCGCCGCTTGCGGACTACAGCCCCATGACGACACCCTACTGCCGATGGTATTCTTAAGCCCTTTTTACCCCATCCGACCCCCAAGCGGAGGCAGCAGTGAAAGTATTGGTCGCAGTAAAGCGCGTGGTTGA